>CANGOT010000079.1 GCA_947455425.1 Chitinophagaceae bacterium
AAAGTGATCTTTCATCGTTTGTTCTACTGTTATTGTTGTCATTGTTGTATTGTAACGAACCAAATCAAACCAACGTTGATTTTCAAATGCCAATTCAAATCTTCTTTCTTTTGCCAAAGCTCTTTCAAAAACCTGATTTGATAGCGTTGTAGCAAGAGCAGCAAGACCAGCTCTAGATCTTGTTTGGTTAATTAGTGATATTGCACTTGGAGTATTACCTTGAGCTTCTGCAAGCATTAGTAGAACATCTGAGTATCTTATTATTGGCCAATCGTTCTCACCATCATTAACAAAAGCAACATATGAAATGTGTTTTTTAGGGTAATATAAAAGTGAGCTGGCACCATTAGGTGCATAAAGACCAAAATTAACATCAAGCCTTTTATCTGTATAAAATGTAACTAACGCATTTCCTGTACTGTCTTTTGCCAAATTTGGATTACTAAGATAAATAACCTTACCATTCACCGCAGTAACAGTAGTACCAGCAGCAATCTGAGGACCTAATACTCTTAAACCTACTGTAATTGGGAATGAACTTGATGGCGTTGATTTTAGAGTTACAAACATTGAATCTTTCGAAATATAAGCTTTAGGTTTAAGATAAGCCATACTATCATACAATTCATAAGCTGGATAGTTCCAGCCACTGCCATCTCCATTAACAATTGCAGAACCACTTTTTAGTGGGGCAAATTGATTTGGGAACGGCGAGCCTAATCCAACACCACCAGCTTTATATCTAATAGCGAATAAAATTTCAGAATTCATTTCATTACTAGTAGAAAAAACATTCGCATAGCTACTTTGTAGATTATATCCGCTATTACTAATAATATCTTGTAATAAATTAGCTGCATCACTCTTTCTATTTAAAGTTAAATAAACTTTTGCAAGCAATGCTTTCGCCGACCAAGAATTAGCCCTTCCAAAATCTGTTGAAATTATATTCTGGAAAGAAGATTGAGTCCCATTAGTTGAAGCATTCAATAAATCGGCAATAATTAATTTGTACATCTCAGACACTGAAGATCTATTAATTGCTTTAGCATCTTCTGGTGAAATAGGTTCGTGTATAAGAAAGACACCTCCAAATAATCGTACTAAATTGAAGTAATGATATGCTCTTATAAAACATGCTTCACTTGCAATTTTTTTTCTTTGTGCAAGAGTTACAGGTATCGTAATTGAATCATAAGATAATGCTCCATTGTTGGGATCATAATTAACTCCTAAACTATTTAAAACTAAATTAGTATTACGAATGTTATTGTAAGTAGCCAACCAATAGTTGTAAATTTCAGGATGTGATGTACTTGGTAAAAACTCATCTAAATCACTTTTAAGCAAATTATCTGAGGACTTTGTTGAAGCTTGTCCCATAATAGAATTATCACTTCGTAATTCAGTTAGTTGCCATTCATTAAAAAGTGAGTTTTGCAATGAACTATAACATCCTGTTAATGCAACATTTATTTCATCATAATTTGAATAATAATTTGTTACATAGGTATTAGATTGGGGTGTAACATCTATATTTTTTTTGCAAGAAATAATTGCTATTGCAAAAAACAGTAAAGAGTATTTCATTTTTTTCATAATAATTTGATTTTTGTTTTAGAAATTGATATCAACACCAAAAATGAAAGTTTTATTTATTGGGAAAGTTCCTCGCTGGTACCCTGCCAAAAGAGAAGAAGCATAAGGTCCTGAATTAGTACGCCCCTCAGGATTTAACCCTCTATAATTTGAGGCAGCATGAAAGTAAAGATTTTGGGCTGAGAAATAAACTCTAGAAGAAGTAATTCTTAAGAACTTAGAAACTGATGAAGGCAATTTATATCCCAGATTAATATCTCTTAAAGAAAAATATGAAGCATCCTCAATTACGTAGTCTGTGAGTAACCAATTGAATCCACTTGTACCATAAGGCGTTTTGCCATTGCCAGGATTGTTAGGGCTTATCCATCTGTTTGAATTATAAGCTCTATTTTTTTGCTTAATTTCAATATAGTTAGGATCTCCGTTGACTAACTGACCTCCCTGAACACCTTGTAAGGTAAAGCTTAAATCAAAAGATTTGTAAGAAACAGTATTCGTAATACCCCATGTGAAATCAGGATATGGTGAGCCAATTTTTGTTCTATCGTTATTGTCAATTACATTATCACCGTTTATATCAATAACTTTTAATCCTCCAGGAATAAAGATATTTGTTAATTGACTTGTTAGTCCTTTACCTCTTGCCTCATCAATTTGTGCTTGAGAAAGCCAAACACCATCTGTTTTAAATCCATAAAACTGAACAAGCGGGTCTCCAACTTTATTTTGATAGATCTCTGTTCTCTCCCCTTGATTTAACAGATATGCTTCTTTGCCCAACTCAAGAATTTCGTTTTTGGTTTTAGAGAAATTTGCAGAAGTTGTCCATTTAAAATGTTTTTTTGAAATATTAGTTGATGTTAATTCAATTTCTATCCCCGTATTTTTCAGACTTCCAATATTATTCCAGAAGTACGGAACACCTGTAAATGCTTGTGATGATTGTTGCAATAACAATCTATCTGTCTCAGATTTATATACATCAATCGAAAGATTGATTTTATTCTTTAAAACAGTTATATCAACGCCATAGTTATTTTGAAGAGTAGTTTCCCAGGTAATGTTTGGATTGGCTATAATACTAGCTGAACTAACCTGACCTAATGTAGTGGTTCCTGTGCCTGAACCAAATACATAGTTACTTTGTGATAGTAAATCTAAGAAAGCAAAATCAACAATTCTATTATTTCCAGATTTCCCAATACTTGCTCTAAACTTCAATCTATCCAACCATTTAACCTTTTCAAAGAATTTCTCTTGAGATGCAATCCATCCAACCGACAAAGATGGGAAGCTTCCCCATTTTCTGCCAGTTGCAAAATAAGAACTACCGTCATTTCTTAAACTTGCAGACATTAAATATCTATTTTTATAGGAATAACTAACCCTAGCCAAATAAGATCTCAATCCAATTTTATTAGTAGTGCTAAAAGTTCCCGATTTATCAATTGTCAAAGCGTTATTCAGGGTTCTAATATCGTCATTTGGAAACCCAATTCCAGTGGTTTGATTTTTATCAGTTGTAGTTTGTTGCATTGTGTAACCTGCCAAAATATTAAGAGAATGCTCTTTAATTGTTTTCGTATATGTTAAAGTATTCTCAGATAACAAGTCTACAGAAGTAGCATTTGTAAATATTCCTGTATTAGGTGAGCCATCAGTTTGAGCATCTTTGCTAGACCAGTTGAGCCCTGTAGAATAATTGATATAATTACTAAAAGTTGACTTAAATATCAATCCAGGTTTTATGGTAATAGACAAGTCTAGTCCACTTTGCAAACGATATGTGTTTTGATTTATATCAGAACGTAACACAGCACTTCGAGGATTATTTTGAGCAGAACCAAAAGGATTAGAAGTTCCTGCTGGCCCTGGATCCCAATAGCTACCATCTGGCATATATCCTTTATAATAGTTGGTATTAAAATGTCTTGGTTGAGCATAATCTCCAGGTTTAATATTTGCCCATTGAGGTATTTGATTAACCAGTTGTGCTGTTAACTCATTATGATAAACAGGTAAAAAACTTGGATAACGTGCGAAGTTTGTGAAGTTTTCGGATGGAGTTTCTTTTGTTGAAAAAGAAGGATTTAAATTAACCGTTAATTTAACGGCTTTATTCAAGCTTATGTCTAATTTAGATCTGAAACTGTAACGTTCACTATTGCTTTTATACATCATTCCACCATCTTTTTGATATCCTCCAGAAATGTAGTATGTTAACTCTTTTTTTCCGCCAGTTGCACTCATTTGTATGTTTTTAAAAATACCAGATTTTAAAGACTCACTTTGCCAATCTGTACCCTTACCACCACGCATAGTTTGTTCAATGACATAGGCTGCCCTATCGCCTGATGCAATTACAGTATCGGCAGGATCTGCATCTGGATCTCCTTTTTTTAATGCTCTTTCATTAAAGAGCATTGTTAAATACTCAGTATCGGTCATTTTATTATATCTTTTGTAATCATTTTTCTGACCAATAGCATATTTGAATGAGTACTTTGTTCTTTCGGCCTTACCGCTTTTTGTTGTAATTAAAATCACACCACTAGCACCTCTACTACCATAAATTGCAGCTGAGGCTGCATCTTTTAATACTTCTACAGATTCTACATCAGCCATATTTACAAATGCAAGACCATCTGGTACAGGTTGACCATCAACAACAACTAATGGCCCTGCATCTGCATTGATAGAACTGATACCTCTTATGTTTATTTTAGGGTCTGCACCTGCTTCTGATGAAATATTTTGAATTTGAACACCAGCAATTTTTCCTTGTAGGGCTTGATCCAATCTTATTACAGGCTGTTCGTCTAACTTATCATTTTTATATTTTGAAACTGAACCCGTTACATTAGATTTTTTAGATGTACCATATCCAATTACTACAACTTCTTCATTTTCGAATGGTTTAACAACTAATTTAACCTCTAGTTTAACATTAGAGCTAGCTTTTATTTCTTGTGATTCGAAACCTAAATATGTAACAATTATGGTTTTACCTTTTTCAACTTGAATGGAGAAATTTCCCAAACTATCAGCAATAACTCCTTTCTTGGATCCTTTAACTAAAATACTAGCCTTGGGAATTGGTTTTTGTGTTTCAGCTGAGTATACAGTACCAGATAACATTATTTTTTGAACAGTTTGTTGTGCATCTGTAAAAGATAAAAAAAACACAAAAAAACAAGTTAATAAAAAATTTAATTTCTTCATTTTGCAGCTTTCGTTTATTTAAAAATTATTGTATATGGCCCTTTCCATTCGATTAATTTATCGTTAATATTAATAGAATGTAAAATTTCTTTTCTGTTATCATTATTAGATTGAGCAATGGTTATTTTTCTTTCTTTGTGATAGAAACTAATTACGGAATATTTTTCATTATTAAGTAACACCTCCATTTTATTTATTGATGAATATGCATTCGTTGAAACTTCAGCAACAGCATCAAAATTTCCGTGCGGCTCTATGATATTAAAGAAAAATTGATTAGTTCCTTTTTTTCTATAAATAAAAGCAGGATCATGCCGTAAATTGAAGTTAGGATCATCAGCACCAACGCGTGCAAAAAAAACTTTAGTACTATCATCAGTAGCACTTGAGATGGTATAAAAAGTACCATTATTTAGTAATGTAACTTGCGAAAGCTGCGGTAGTTTATCAGCATCAGCTTCTTTCCATAAATGTTGGTACCCATTTGTAGCACCAAGTACTCCCTGATTTTTTAAATATGAATTATATTTAAAATTTGAGCTAATAAAAGTTCCCAAGTAATGAAAAGGCAAATCATATTGATGCAGTGTTGGAGAAATAGCTCTAAAAAAATCTACAATAATTGGTTTAGTAGAGTTGTTTAAGCTGAGCATATAAATACTTCTTTGCAAAGCTGTATTTGAATTTGCAGTTGTGTCTTTTGCACAAACTACTTTTATACTATCATTGATTTCTCCAAAAAATTTAAAGGCATTATGATTTTCACTCACATTTTCTTTAGCTCCATAATGACTTTTTTCATCTACAACAATGGTATTGTGTGCAATAGTTTGCTGTGCATAGCTATTGGTTTCTTTCAGATATCTCCCACCCCATTTTTGTTCAATATTAATATATCTTACAGCACCATAATCCTCTAAGATTTCGTTTCCATTATCATATAAATTTATATTCAATTTATCATAATGACCATGAGACAAACCGTGAGATGTGTATTTATAAATAAGAGTAGTAAGATTTTTGTCTTTTCCACTTCTTAAAACAGAAACACCACCTTTATCGCCCTTAGCCCCATCTGCAAATTCGATGGTTTTATATGGATAGAAGGAAGGAATATTTTTAGTTGTCAATAATTGTTTAGCAATAGAAGCACCTCCGCGACTAAGTGTTACACGACCCTGAGCTTTTGCCACAGATAAATAAGCCATATTTGAGCCATAGACTTGACAAGCAATATTAATTGCATTTACTATTTCGTTTGAAACAAAAGTTTTTTCTTTTAAAGCATCATTATAACTAAAAAAACCACCATTCAAGTTCGTTTGTTGCATTGCACCACCTAGTGCTTTTTTAAGAATACTATTTCTATATTGAAAAATTTTTAGTTCAGGCTTTGCGTTATTTAAGCTATTGGCAAAAGTGTATAATGGTAATAAAGCATACCTCACATAATATGGTCCTTCAGTGTAATATCCATCTGGGGAAAAGAGGCCATCAAGATGTGCAATAAATCCAGCTTTTTTATCCTTATTCGCTCCGTATAAAGCCATATCAACGTAGTCTTTATTATCAGTTGCAATCCCAACAATTCCAACGCCAGCACAAGCCCATACGGCATGATTATGAATTAAGTTAAACCAGCTTTTCAAATCCACTGTAAAGAAATCGACTTCAGGTTTGAAAGCTCCATCAGTAATTTGTTTTCTTTCTTGCGGTGTTAAATAATCATGAATACAATCAAAAGCAAGTCCAGCATAAACAAGCCAATTTGCATCATTCAATGCCTGCCAAAAAATTCTGCCTGGTGAGCTACTAGTAGCTTGAGGATGATTTTTTAGAATTGGATTTAATGCAGCATACTTCAGAAAGATTTGCTTTACCAATTTTGCATAACGAACATCATTTGTTAATTGATACATCATACCACTATTGAACATTAAGGTATAATTTGCTTTATGCTTGTCGTGTGTATATCCACCAGCGGGATCTTTTGGAAAGGGAACATCAACATCTTTATCAACCCATTCATCAACAGATTTTTTTATATCATCATATGACTCTTTCAACAGGGGATTTGTTTTAATGTGAGTCTTAATAAATTCAATGTCACCTTTCGTTGCAAAAGCAATGGGATGCACATTTTGGGCATTTGTATTGATACAAACACTCATCAAAATCAGGCAATAATATATTTTTAATTTTAGCAACACAATCGTTTTATATTTTATTCTCTTCGAATTTTAATTATGTAATTGATGATATTAACAAAAGCATCAGTTGCAACAGCATTTATACAAAGTAAGTTCCACCATTTATCTCAATGCTTGCACCCGTGATAAAAGAAGAGTTAGAACTTGCAAGATACAATACTAAGTCTGCTATCTCCGACGCTTCTCCTTCACGCTTTAAAGGTGTTGAAGCTGCGACATTTTTTCTTACTTCATCTTTAGTGAAAGTATTATGAAAAGTAGTATTTATCATTCCCGGACTTACACAATTTACCCTAATCCCTTTAGGCCCAAGCTCTTTTGCTAACCCTTTTGTAAAAGTAAGTACACCACCTTTTGCAGTTGAATAAGCCATTGCACCAAAACCTCCTCCATCACGTGCAGCCTGACTACTAAAATTCACAATGGTTCCACCATTTGTCATATTTGGAACAACAGCTTTTATAACTAAAAATGTTGATTTTAAATTTACATTTATTACTGCATCCCAAAAATCCTCATCAATATCCTGCAATAACTTTCTTCCCATTAATCCACCAGCAACATTTACTAGAATATCAATTGTTTCCCCAAATGCCAATCTACATTCATCAACAATTTTTGATACATCTGCAGATTTTGTAACATCTCCTTGAGTAATTATAGCAGTTCCTCCAGCGTTTTTAATAACCGACAACACATCTTCAGCAGCCTTTCTATTATTTAAAAAGTTGATACAAACTTTTGCTCCGGATTGAGCTAATTTAATCGAGACTGTTGCTCCAATATCTCTTGAACCTCCTGTTACAATGGCAACCTTGCCCTTTAATAAATCCATATTTTATATTAGTAACTACTTTTTATTTTTCAAAATTATAGACATACTTGATTTTATTATACCCTTCAAAAAATAGTCAAGCCAAATCTAATTGATGTTGTAAAAATATATAGAAACAGCAGGAATAGCTGACAATTATAATATAAATATTTTTTAATAAATAATACTTATTAATAGATAAATATAAAGCAAAATGAGTTTTTCTAAATGCATTTTTAATTTTTAAATTAAAAATCGTTGCCGGTATGGTTGCCGGCAATTTCCGAAGTTATATCAAAAATGTTTCTATTTTTGTTCCTCATATGGAAAAACAAGCAACAATAAAAGATATTGCACAAACATTACAAATATCCACTTCAACAGTTTCAAGAGCTTTGCGAAATGCAACAGATGTAAAGCCTGAAACCAAAGCTGCTGTGATTGCTTTAGCACAAGAACTAAATTACCAACCCAATCAACTAGCATTGAGTTTACTAAAGAAACAAACTCACACTATTGGTGTAATTGTTCCTAATCTTGATTATGTTTTAGCAACAATGGTAAAGGGTATTGATGAAGTTGCACTAGAAGCAGGATACACTGTAATGGTATGCCAAAGTAATGAAAGTTATGGCCGAGAATTATTGAATGTAAGTCGCTTAAATGCAAGTTTAGTTGATGGTTTTATTATTTCTGTATCAAGTGAAACAAAGATGTTTGATCACTTAAAAAAGTTGCAAACAAACAAAAAAGCAATTGTAATGTTTGATAGAATTACAAATGAATTGAGTGCACCAAAAATAATTCTGGATAACGAAGACGGAGGCTTTCAGGCTACACAGCATTTAATAGAACAAGGTTATAAACACATTGCTATTCTTGCTGGACAACCATCGCTTGGCATTAGTAATCAGCGAATGAGTGGCTATTTAAAAGCCTTAAAAAACAATAAAATAAAAGTAGATAAAGACTTAATCATTCATTGTGATTTTAATCAGGATTATGCCTATTTAGCAACTAAGGAATTATTAAATATGCGTAAAAGACCTGATGCGATTTTTACAATTTCTGATAGAATGGCAATGGGTGCAATGCTTGCTATTAAAGAAAAGGGGCTAAAAATGCCCCAAGATATTGGCTTGGTTGGTTTTAATAACGAGCCAGTAACAAGACTAACTACACCACAAATTTCAAGTGTGGAGCAACCTGCATTTGAAATGGGAAAAGCTACTGCAAAATTATTTATTGAATTGCTACACAACGATGCAGATATGAGCTCAAGAGAAATTATTTTAAAACCAAAATTAGTCATAAGAGAATCTTCACAAAGATTGGCTAATCCAAAAAAATAATCCCGATGCTCAAACGTATAAAATTCGCTATACTTTTCTGTATAACCTTTTCAGCTAACAGCTCTACAATAAAAGTAACTGACATAAAAAGTTTACAAGAAGCAGAAAAGATCGCAAAACCTGGTGATATCATAATTCTACAAAATGGAATTTGGAAAGATGTTACACTCAAATTTAATTGTAAAGGAACAGAAAAAGAACCAATAACATTTAAAGCTGAAACTGCTGGAAAAGTTTGTATTTCTGGTAAATCTTGTTTAAAAATTGGCGGTAGTTATATTATTGTTGATGGCTTAAACTTTATAAATGGTTACAGCATCGAAAATACCATTATAAGTTTCAAAAGCGATAAAAGCACCGTAGCTAATTATTGTAG
>CANGOT010000080.1 GCA_947455425.1 Chitinophagaceae bacterium
TATTTTTACAGCCAATATTATTTTATGATTGAAGGAAAACGTCAAAAGCAAGTGGCAACAGTGTTGCAAGAAGAAATGAATATTATTTTCAGAAAGCTTGGTTTAAATATGATTGATGGGGGCATGGTTTCAATTGCATCTGTGAAGGTGACTCCCGATTTACTTGAGGCTAGAATTTATTTAAGTATGTTTAAGGTTGCTAATGCTGCTGTTGCAATGCAAAGAATTGAAGCGAAAGCCTGGGAAATTAAAAAAGAGCTTACTACAAAAATTGGAAAGAGTGTGAGAAGAATACCCGTGATCCAATACTTTGTTGATGATACTTTAGATTACGTTTTTAAAATGGAAGAACTCTTTGAACAAATTAAAAGAGAAGAACAAAAAAAGTAAACAATTGTTCAACAGTAATATGCTATATAAAGTTTGGGGCTTTGCACTGTTCTTCTGCTCATCAATTTTGATGTTGAGAGCCCAGCAGCATATCCCTTTGTATAAAGATTCAATTCGTAATGCCATTGACTGCCCTTTTCTAGAAGAGAGATTATCAACTGGCAGAATCATTCACGTAACAACCCCCGAGTTAATTGCTTTTTTTCCTTCACATCCTGATAGCTTAAAAACTGCAGTCATTATTTGTCCTGGTGGTGGCTATCAAAGATTGGCCATAGAAAACGAGGGATACAATGTGGCCAAAGCATTAAATGATATTGGTATCGCAGCTTTTGTTTTAAAATACAGATTACCAAATGATACTTGTGTAATGAATAAAAAAATTGTTCCGCTGCAAGACCTACAACAAACAATCTACTTATTGAAAACTCATTCAAACGAATATAAAATCAACGCTGAAAATATTGGTGTTATGGGCTTCTCGGCTGGAGGACATTTAGCAGCCATGCTTAGTACTCACTATAATTTTGCAGCAATGCCATTTGCACAGGATACCTTTTTAAAACCAAGTTTTAGTGTATTGATTTACCCAGTTATTACCATGGATGATAGCTTGACACATAGTGGCAGTAAGAGCCGATTATTAGGAAAAAATGCTAGTAAAACTGACATTGATTTTTTCTCCTGTGAAAAACACGTAAATCCTAAAACACCCCCCACATTTTTGATACTTGCCGCAGATGATAAAGTTGTAAATCCAGAAAATAGTTTGGCATATTATGATGCTCTCAGAAAAAATAAAGTTCCCTCCGAAATACATATTTACCAAACCGGCGGTCATGGTTTTGGGCTTAATTTGCCTAATAATGATAGCTGGATGAATCGCTTCCAAAAATGGCTATCATTAAATCATTTTAAAAAAAACTAGGCTCCCTAGAATTATTACTTTGCATAGTTAGCGGTACTTGGATGAGGATTTACAATATTGAACCCACTTGTGTCTATTCTTTTGAAATCCTTTCTAGTATTGAGTTTTACGCATTTCGAAAAATAGCATCTTCGTGCAATCGAAACCGATAACGTTTGCATTTTTTTATCGTTTACGTTTGCATAACCAATTATTTCGTTATATAGTTTTACGCTTCTAACGATTGAAACATGTACCTATATTGCCCAAAAACGACATCCCGTTTGCTCAATATTTTTTCACCTATACATTTTATTATCTAACAATTAAACAAGCCAGCAAATTATGAAAAAAATTGCACTCGTTCTCATCGCTTTGTTTAGTACGCTAACAGTACTCAAAGCACAAACCTACAATGCCACGGTAGCCAAAGATGGTAGTGGAACTCACACAACAGTAGCAGCAGCCATTGCTTCTGCACCAATTAACGGTACTACACCTTATTACATTCTAGTTAAATCGGGGGTGTATAATGAAAAGGATACTGTACCTACCAATCGTCCTAATATTGTAATGGTGGGTGAGAATGTCTTAAACACAGTTATCTATAATAATGATAACGCGACAACCACGCTCAACAATGGATCTCCAATTGGTACATCGGGTTCTGCTACATTTTTTGTAAATGGAGCAAATTACACAGCTTTCAACCTTACGTTTCAAAACAATGCTGGTGTAGCAGCTAGTCAGGCTGTAGCTGTGAATATTAGTGGCGATAAAGCCGCATTTAGAAACTGCAGATTCTTAGGTTTTCAGGATGTATTGTATTGTAAGAACTCAGGGATTACCTCTTATTTTAAAAACTGCTACATTGAAGGAACAGTTGATTTCATGTTTGGAGCTTCTACATCTTGGTTCGAGGGTTGTTATATCTTTTGTAAATCAAGACAAAGTGGTGGTGTAGTTTCTGCCCCAAATACAGCAGCGGGAACCAGCTTTGGTTCTCCTTGGGGTTTTGTATATAATGATTGTAAAATAAATGGTGCTTCTGGTATGACCGGTCTTTATTATTTAGCACGTCCTTGGCAAAATAAACCACAATCTGTTTTCTTAGGTTGCAGTATGGGTGATGTCATCAACAGTTTAGGTTGGAGCAGCCAATCTGCAGGTGCTGCAACGACTTCAGATGTTTCTTTTGGTGAATATAATTCAACAGGTGCAGGTGCAAGTCCAAATACAAGAGCTACATTTAGCTCACAATTAACATCAACTCAAGCAGCAAATTATACTACTGCAAATGTGTTGGGTAGTTGGGATCCTTGTGCTATAAGTAATGTTTGTAATACGGTTGATTTTCCTATTGCAACAGCTAATTTTATTGGCTCTCAATTAAGTGCAACATCAGCAAGTTTTAGCTGGAATATGTGCTGGCCTTTAGCAATGACCTATACTTTAAAAAGAAGTAATAATGGTGGTGCATACACTACTGTCGATAATTTTACTGGTACTTCAACTAATTACAATTATTCCAGTGCTGATAATTCAATGCCAACAGGTGTTAACAAGTACATTTTGCAAATGACAAATGGAGCAACTACTGTAACTAGTACAGATACCATCACCATTTCAAATCAACCAACCATTACAACAAGTATTTTAACAGTACCGGCATTTACGCAAACTATTGGCTCTCCTTCATTTAGCCAAGCATTTGCTGTTACTGGTTCAAATCTTACTGCAAACATTACAGCTACTGCACCAACTAATTTCCAAGTATCAAATAATGGAAGTACTTGGGGTACAACTGCAACATTTACTCAAAGTGGTGGAACAATTTCTGCTCAAAATGTATATGTACGTTTAAATGCAGGTTCAAATGGAACATATAGCGGTAATGTTGCGTTAACAACAACAGGTGGAACAACTGTAAATGTTGCTGTTAGTGGAACTACATCTTCGGCACCAGCTTATGTTGCTACGTTGTTGCAAGAGTGGCCATTAACTAGCAATAATAGCGATAACTCTGCAACAAGAGCAATTGGTATTAATAGCAGTACTCCAACAGCAAATAAACTATTTGTATCGGATAATGCAACTGTTATTACTGGTTCAACAGTAATGGCACCATATTCTAGCACTTTTGGAATGGGCTTTGGACCATCTTTAAGCACTTCTACTTCAAACGGTAACTGGGCAGTGGCGAATGCTGGTCCAGGTGGTACTTTAAATAGATTATATTATCAACAATTTACTATTTCTGGTGCACAAGGCTATACATTACGTTTAGATTCTATTTTACTTAATGCTGCTTTTTACAATACATCATCAAATACTAAATTAGCAGTTGTATATTCAAAAAGTGGATTTGCATCTGATTCTGCTGAAATTACTGTTGGTGGTACTTTAAATGGTTCTGCATTAAGCTCTACCGCGTATGGTGGATTTACTAACTTTATTACTTTAGCCAATCAAACTGGTGGACCAACTAATAATTATCGCCTACCATTTAATGGTTCAACAGGTGTGAGCTTAACAAGTGGGCAAACACTTACTATTCGTTTATATTTTGCTTGTGGAAGTACCTCTGCTGGCAGATATGGAATGTTAAAAGGTGTTCAATTGAAAGGTAGCGTAACTGCACCTGCCCCAACCATCACATCATTCACGCCAACAAGTCAAATTGCTACAGGTTCTGTGGTAATTACAGGATCAAACTTTAGTAATGTAACGGCAGTGAGCTTTGGTGGTGTTGCTGCAACTTCATATACTGTGAATTCAGCTTCACAAATTACAGCAGTTGTTGCTAATGGCACTGCAAGTGGAAGTGTAAGTGTAACAACTGCAAGTGGTACTGCTACTTTAGCTGGCTTCACTTTCCAAATACCAACAACTTATTACAATTTGAGTGGTGCTGATGTAACCGACGTAAATAATTGGGGAACTAATGCAGATGGTAGTGGTACACACCCTACAAATTTTACAGATGATCTTCAAACTTTTAAAATAGCAAACACTGGTGCTACAATGAGCGGAGCCTGGACTGTTAGTGGTACTAATAGCAAAATTGTTGTTGCTAATGGAAGTGGTGTATTTAATCAAACACAAGCTATTACAGGTAGAATTGATGTAGAAAATAATGGCGACTTGGAAATTAAAATTGCAACAACACCAACTTTAGGAACTTTATACCCTGGAAGTACTGTTGGTTACTCGGGTGCAAGTATTTCTCAAACAGTTGCAGCAGCTAATTATGATAACCTGGTTTTATCAGGTTCTGGTACGAGAACTTTCCCTACTGCTAGTGTTGTTGGTATTGCATCACAATTTACTACTAATAGCTACACCGCAGCTGGTACAGGAAGTATTGTCAACTTTAACGGAACATCTCCACAAACTATTCCTCCATTTACTTATGATAGCTTAATTGTTAGTAATAGCAATGGTTGTATTACCCAAGGTGGTGGTAGTTCTGTTGTGGTAAATAAAGGGGCTAATATTTTACAGAATTTAACAATTGATGCTGGAGATACTTGGGTAATGGCTGGTAATAATGGTGTTGCCTTTTCAGTAGCATCAGGAAAAACTTTAACAGTTAGTGGTACACTTGATAATCAATCAACAGGTGTAGCTTCTTGGGGTTCATTATCTTCTTCTTCAAGTGGTTCAACTGCTGCTAATGCTGATAGTGCAAGATTTGTGATAAATAGTGGTGGTGTTTATAAAATCAATGCTATAGTTGCTAACTCTTACTACATTGGAGTAGGTAACTATAATCCAAATTCAGAAATCAGGGTGTTACAAGGTTCTCCTCGTATACCAGTTTATGTAGGTGGTAATGTGACTTGGAGCTCAACTGGTGTTGGTACTTTGATTCAGCAAAATACATCAACAATTGGCGGTAATTTAACTGTTAATGCTGGTCAGTTGAATAACGGTGCTGGTGGAACTGGTAGAACGTTAAACGTTTTAGGTAAATTAAAAATACAAGGTGGCGAATACGAGCCTGCTGGTGCTGGAAACACTGCTGCACAAATTGTTAACGTTTATGATAGCATTGTAGTAACCAGTGGTAATCTTTATGCTACTTTATCAACTGCTGGAGGAACTGGTACTATTAATGCTTACGGGCATTTTATCAATACAGGTGGTTTAGTTGGTAATGGTGTTGCTGCAGCTGTTGGTGGTGCTATTGCATTACTTGGTTCTGCACCGCAACAATTTAATGTGCAACCTTTGCAAAATAAAATTGGGTTGGTGGTTAATAACACTAATGGAGTTACTGCCAGCAACAATGTATCTGTTGGAAATTTAACTTTAACAAATGGTGTGATTAATTTGGGATCAAATACTTTAGCCGTGAGTGGATCTGTTAGCAGAACAAATGGCTGGGTTCGTGGTAACTTACAAAAAGGAGTTGCTGCAGGTTCTAATGTTACTGCTACTTTTGAATTGGGCGACGCTTCAAATTATTTGCCTGTTATTTTAAATTTTGCCAGTGTTACTTCTGCAGGAGATGTAGCAGCAAGTTTTGTTGCACCAATTACTGCTGTGTCTAACTATGCAAGTGCACCTATCAGCAGCACAAAGTATATCAATAAATATTGGTCTTTAACTAATGTTAATACACTAGCATTTACTTCTTACAATGCAACAGTTAGTTATGTTAGTGGAGATTTAGTTGGCGGGGCTAACTCATCTTCTGTATTAGGATATGTTTATGGTTCTAATTGGTCAATATACGCTCCTTCACCTGGGGCTAATGCCAATACACTTAGCTCTGTTACATCTCTTGGAAATTTAATTCTTGCAAATGCATGTACGCCTGTTACCCCATCTGTTAGTATTTCAACAGCTACCACAAATATTTGTAGTGGAAATAACACAACATTTACTGCAAATGCAACAAATGGTGGAACTTCTCCTTCTTTCCAATGGAATAAAAATGGAGTAAATGCCGGGTCTGGTTCATCCATCACCTTCCCTGGAGGAACACTATCTAATAATGATGTTATCAGTTGTGAGCTTACTGCAAATAATAACTGCCAAACAACAGGAACTGCAAATAGCAACAACATTACATTAACTGTTAGAACTAGTCCAGTAATTGGAACTTCAACCGGAGGTGTTATTTGCACCATCGGAAACACGCTTAATGTTTACAACTCTAATACAAATGGTGGCGGTGTATGGGTAAGTAGCAATCCTTCAATAGCAACAGTTACAACTTCATCAGGTGCTACAGGTGTAGTTACAGCCGTTGCAAATGGTATTGATACTATCACTTATGTTAAAACATCATCTAATGGTTGTGTATCTTCTGCATCTGCAATTGTTTCAGTAGCTCCAGGAACAGCACCAAATGCTATTTCTGGAATAAATAATGTTTGTCAGGGAAATACAACTAGTTTGTCATCTTCAACACCTGGTGGTGTTTGGAGTACGACTTCAAGCAGTATTGCATCTGTTAATAGCACAGGAACGGTAACAGGTAAATCTGCTGGTGTTTCTGTTATACGTTATACATTAACAAATGCAAATGGATGTAATGCATCTGCAACATATAATGTTACAGTTTATGCAACGCCACCAACACCTACTATTCAATATGCAGTTGGTACTGTTAATCCTCAAACAGGAGTAGGTGGGGCATTCTGTATTAATAAAACATTTACCGTTATTGGTAGTCCTGCTGGTGGTAGCTGGAGTTCTAGTAATAATAGTGTAATGACTGTAACCGGTGGTGGCGGTCTTGTTAATACTGTTGGTGTAGGTTCTGGATCTTTAACTTACTCTTATAGCGATGCTCATGGTTGTAGCAACAGCAGAAGTGTTTCGGGTTCTGTAACTAATATTTGTGCAAACAGAGGAACAAATAATAGTACTGAAGAATCAAAAATATCTTCCGACTTCACCATGTATCCTAATCCTGCTAAATCATTTATCAGCTTGAACGTAGATAAATTAATTGGCAATGGAACTATTGTTGTTACTGACCTTTATGGCAAACAAGTTAAGGTTCAAACCTTAAGTATGGGTAACAATATGATTGATGTTGCTAGTTTGGCTAAAGGCTTCTATTTAGTAAGTGTTATTACTAACGATGGAAAAACAACTAAGAAATTGGTTGTTGAATAATTCATCTTATTTAATCAATTAAACATTGATTATAAATTAAATAAAAATCCCTCTGGTTAAATATTTAACCAGAGGGATTTTTATTTATATAAGTTTATTTTGTTTTTATTTTATTCCTTTTCTTAAACTCATTCAACAATAAAAAATTAATCTTTATAGTTCTGAGGCTTTAATGCATTAGGTGACCAGTTATCTAAAAACTCTAAAACCTTAGATTTGCTGTAGCCTTTACCTTCTTCTAAATAAGCAGAGTTTTGTGTGTGAATTCTTTTGCCATCTCCATCCAACACAATAAAAACAGGAAACCCAAAACGTTGTGGATAGCCATAGTTGGCCAATACGTCTAGGTTTTTATTTTCTTTACTGTAGTTTAAATGATAGAATATATAATTCGCTTTTATTGCCGAATCTAATTGTTTATCCTGTGTAACTAATTTATTAAATCGCAGGCACCAGCTGCACCAATTACCACCAGTCATTAAAATAATATGCTTGCCAGTTTTTTTAGCCTCTTTGATGGCTTGCTCTATATCAACTTTGGCATTGGCTGCTGGGTTATAAGGTTTAGAACTATCGCCATCACTGGCTTTGGCACTTACTAAAAGGCTGCTAAATGCAAGAATTGCTATGATACGTTTCATAAATTAATTTTAGCGAATGTAAGTAAAGGGTTTTATAAGGCAAATGTCAAGATGAACTAATTCTTCACCAGCATCGAAATATGTAAAAAAGTCGTTACCAGGCTGCACTAACGTCCTATGAAGTTTCACCACCAAGTGGGGAAGTGTCACCAGTTGCTTGTGAAGGTTCACCACTAATTAGGGAATGCTTACAAGTGAAGTATGGTTCACTAAACTGTGTTGGTTAATATTTTTTTTTGAAGAGAAAGATTTGAATCTTCTTTCCCTGACAAAATTTTGACCATAGGTTTTAACCACCATCTTACACTTTGTAAGGCATTCTTTACCAACATCGAAATATACAAAAAGTTGTTGGTTGGATTTGCCATTAAAATATAGGTAGAAAAGCCAAAAAAGGGTGTCTGGAATTTTTACTAGAATTTATGAAACGAAATGTTAAAGTTTATTGAGAGGGTGAAAAAACGCCCATTTAAGGAGGGTATCTTGTACTAAATAGGGTTGTTTCATTGCTATCGAACCAGCAATTATTGTATAATTCCAGTTCGCAAAGACACTCTATTTTTTTACCCTTATTTTTGCCCATTACAATAAATAATAGAATGGCAAAGAAAGAGATATTGCATTGTGCTTTTTGTGGCAGACCACGTGATGAAGTTAAAATTTTAATTGCTGGTCAGGAAGCTCATATTTGCGAAAGTTGTGTAGAGCATGCCGAAGAAATAATTGAGCAAGAGTTAAGTCTTGCAGGAGAATCTAAGAAAGCAGCGTACAATAAAAAACTAACAATTAAGAAACCTAAAGAAATTAAAACCTTTTTAGATCAATACATTATTGGGCAAGATGATGCCAAAAAAATTCTTGCTGTTGCAGTTTATAATCACTACAAAAGAATTGTTCAAAAACCAAAAGCAACTGATGATGATATTGAAATAGAAAAGAGCAATATTATCATGGTGGGCGAAACTGGTACAGGAAAAACACTCTTGGCTAAAACAATTGCCAAAATGCTTAATGTTCCTTTTTGTATTGTAGATGCAACAGTTTTTACCGAAGCTGGTTATGTAGGAGAAGACGTTGAAAGTATGTTGACTCGCTTGTTGCAAAACTGTAACTACGATGTAGAAGCAGCACAGCATGGAATTGTGTTTATTGATGAGATAGATAAAATTGCAAGAAGACAAGATAATCCTTCCATCACCAGAGATGTTAGTGGCGAAGGTGTGCAACAAGGCTTATTAAAAATGCTGGAAGGAACAGATGTATTAGTGCCACCTCAAGGTGGGCGTAAACACCCCGATCAAAAAATGATTCCAGTAAATACATCTAACATACTATTTATTTGTGGGGGGGCTTTTGATGGTATTAATCAGATCATTGGAAGAAGAATTAATACCAATGCCATTGGCTTTAACGTAAACAAAGAA
>CANGOT010000081.1 GCA_947455425.1 Chitinophagaceae bacterium
CAGCAGGAACAGTGCTCACAACAATGCTTACAGGTAAACTACTATTGCTAACACTTGCTTCATTTTTTGAGGTGTAACCGGCATCATCATCAGTTGAAGTACTAACATTAATTGATGTTTGTACCTTATTCAATGCAGTTGGTAAATTTGTTGCAAGTTGATAATTCCCTGTAGCAGTATTTGCAACATACCATTGCTTATTACCATACAAATAATATTGATTACCATAGGTGACAATTGTGAAAGGAGTATTTACAACAGCTTGCAAACCCCAATCATTATTGGTTTCTAGCTTAGGAGTACCATCAATAACAACTAAAATGCTTGGTTTATTTGTATAAATTATTTTGGGGGCTTGGTTATTTAGTTTTTGAGACAACATCTTTTCTTCTGAGTAATTTTCTAAGGAAGATGAAACATAATCAAGCGAGAGTATAAAATCAGCAGAAGGAATATTTGCTTCTAATGTAGTTTTGAGATAATTTAAATGATTATCATTACTATCTGTTGGTAATTTTAGGTTAGGGATTTTAATTGAAGTAATTTCAATGGTTCTATTGTCTCTGTTTGTTTGCACTGTTGCAATAGACCAAAATGTTCCAAATTGTGGTTCATCGTCATTGGTATTTTGAAGAGAAAATGGAGATCTAAACTTTAAAGTATTCCCTAAAAACGATTCTGGCTGTGGTTGATAAATTTTAATACTAGAACCATCTGATGCAGTTATTAATTTAGGCCAATTTTCTTGTGCATTTGTCGTGAGAGAAAAAAGAAAAATTGTTGCTAGAAAGAGGAAAAAGTTGTTTAAAGATTTCATAAAAATAAATTTATTTATTTGTGATTTATTATCTTAGCAATAGTTTAGCCAAACTTTATAAAAACCAAAATTTATGAAAATATTAACATTTTAATTTAAAATCGAGTACAAAAAAAACTGGCTGTTAACATTGTTAACAGCCAGTTTTTTTAAGGATATATTATCTTCTACAACTTCTTAATCAATTCTGTTGCAGAACGAACATAATCATCGTTCTTTTGTTTAGTTGCTTCTTCTATACATCTCTCTGCACTTGCTTTTGCGGCTGTTTTGTCGCCTAAATCTCTTTCAATTTTTGCTTTCGTTAAATACATCCAAAATTTATCAGATTTTTCTCCAACAGCTTTTGTAACATTAATTAATGCTTTTGCTAAATCTTTATCCATTTCATAATAAAAGTTGGCAGCTGTATAATAAGTATTGCTTGTAACATTATCACCACTTAAAGTTTTTTCTACTTGAGTTCTTATTCTATCATTAACTTTTGTAGTGATAGGAATTGCTAAATATGTATTACCCCACATCAAATGCAACTCACAACTTTCTGCTTTCACATTAGCAAATTGTATTGTAAAAGTTTCCATATTTTCTTTCATTTTTCCAGCGGGAATAGTTACTCTAAAAACATCACTTGTCTCAATATATTCTGAACCCCAATTCTTAGCACCTTTGTTAGTAATAACAGTCCACTCACTTTTTCCAGGAATAGTGTAGATGGCGTATGTGCCAGTATCTAAAGCCTTTCCAGCAATTTCAACAGGGTCAGTAATTTTAATTCTAGTAGCACTGTTTGCACCAGTACGCCACACTTTTCCAAGAGGTGCAAGCTCACTACTTTCTTTAAAAACTTGTCTACCTTTAATGTTAGGACGAGAATAAGTAATCTCTAATTTTCCTAATCCAAAATCTTGAGAAATAGTTTGTGTAGAACTTGGAGCTGGCATTTTAATTTGTGCCATTGTAGCAATGCAAGAGAGCATTAACAAAGAGAATAATATTTTTTTCATACAGTTTTTATTTGTACAAACATAGTACTATGAAAAATATGTTGATGTATTAATTGAGGAATGGCTTATAAAATTATTCAACCTTACTATTTCCTTTTTCGATTTCAATCCTAACTGTTTTTTTGCCATCTTCTTTTTCAGTTGTGGTTACAATAATAATTGATGCTGCACTTTTAGATGTTGCAGGAACAAAAAATCTTTGTATACTGGTAGTCGGATGGTTATTATGAGCAGGAGTAATTACAGTATTATTGTTTTCAAAATCACTGTTGTTTAAAACAATATCATTTTCGGGAGTTGCGACAACTGTGGTCGTTTCGGAGAAAATATTATCAGTAGCAAGTTTGCCAATCATTTGAAGACCTTGTTCAACAGTTTTTCTTTTAGCTTGTAAAGAATGGTCGATTTGTTCTGACTGTTTATTTTCTGCTATTTTTTTTATTGTATTATGTGTTACACTTTTTTTTGTAGTTGATTTTTTTGTAATATTTTCTTGATGATAATTAGTAGCAGTAGGCTTAAGAATAAATGAATTATTTGCTAAAGCAGGAACACCTTCTGCAATTACTTTTTTTACATTTATATTAATAAATCCAATCAACATAAAAAGTAAAGCACCAAACAAGAAAGAAAACCACATTTGTTTGTTGAAGAAATATCTAGTGTTATTTTCAGTTTCAATATTCAGTATTCGTTTTATTCTATGTTTTAAATCTTGTTGATTGTTGTTTACAGCAGGCATTACACCAAATAATGAATTTGCTTGCATTTGAGACTTTGCAACATTTAATAATGCTTCTGCATATAAGCTATTTGAATAATTATATTCCAATACTGCATCATCGCAGCTTAACTCTCTTTGTTTATCAATTAAACAACTAATATGTTTTGAAAAAGGATTAAAAAACATCATAGCGTCTATAAGAACCAATAACAAATTAATGAAATAATCATTTCGTTTGATGTGCGTTAATTCGTGCAATAAAATAGCCTCAAGTTGTTGTGCTGTTAAACCGTTTATTGCAGCAATAGGAATTAAGATAATTGGCTTTAAAACTCCTATGGTTAAGGGTGTTACAATTGTTTTAGATATTTTTATTTGTATGTTTCTGGCAATGCCAATATTGTTTTTTGCATTGTTTATAAACTGTTGCCAATCATTTGAAATAGGTAACAACTCCTTTTCTCTTATATCTTTTAAATTATAAAATTGAATAAAGAATTTGGAGATGAATATAAATACAAAAAATAAATAAATAATTGCAGCTAATGGCAATATTTTTTCTTGAATAAACGGAGTAGAAATCGAAAAAACACTTTCGTAGCTCCATGTATTATGCAAGTAATAACTTTTAATAAGTGTGCAAAGAAACCATAAAAAACCAGTTGCTTGTGTAGCAACTAATAATTTAAAATGTGTTGATGCTTTTATAGAAAAAAATGTAAGAATAATATTGTAAACAACCCACAGCAAAGCCATTTGCCATAAACTGTTTAACAAAGAAAATGCAAGTGATTGTAAAAAATGATAAGCAAAAAAAGGTTGCATATTATTTTATTTCTTTTTTAGTTCATTAAGTAATTGTTGTATTTCATCTATTTCTTCAGGAGAAGGTTTATGATTTCCTAATGCTTGCATTACCAATTGTGTAGACGAGCCGCTAAATAGAGTATTTATAAACTTAGGTAAAAATTGCTGCTGTGTGCTTTCTTGCGATACATTGGCTTTGTAAATGTGAACTTTGCTCTTATCATCACGAAGCACTAATCCCTTTTCAAACATAATTTGCATTAACTTAAGTGTTGTGGTGTATCCAACATCTTTTGTAGATGATAGTTCTTCATGAACTTCCCTCACTGAAGCTTTTTGTTTGTGCCAAAGAAACCTTAATATATCCAACTCGCTTTCTGTTGGCTTTGTTGTTCTAATTTGCATATTACGATTTGTTTCGTATTGCAAAATAAAGAATATTTTCAAATAGAAAGTTAAATTATTTTGAGTTAACCAACACATTTTTAATTACGTCAAACGCTCCAATGAACATTCTCCTGTCAAACATTTCATTGTTTAGCTTCATTCCTTTACTTTCGCAGCCGATTTAAAGGGTTTGTTGGATGTCAAACTTTAATTTTAAACTAATAAAATGGCAGGTCAGTTAAAAGAAGTTCGTAATAGAATTAAAAGTGTTCAAAGTACTCAGCAGATTACTAAGGCAATGAAAATGGTAAGTGCTGCAAAATTGCGTAGGGCTCAAGATGCTATTATTCAAATGCGTCCTTATGCAAAAAAATTGCAAGAAATGCTTAGCAATATTGTTAGTAATGTGGAGGGTGGAGCTTCTATTAAACTAGCAGAAGAAAGAGCTGTTGAGAAAGTTTTATTGATTGTTATAACAAGTGATAGAGGTTTATGTGGTGCTTATAACAGTAATGTTGTAAAGTTAGCTAAAGCCACCATTGCTGAAAAATATCATTTGCAATATCAGAAAGGAAATGTTGTTATTTGGAACATAGGAAAAAAAGGCTGGGAAAGTATGAGTAAATCTGGTTTTGTAACAAATGCCACTTTTAAAGATATTTATCTGAACCTGACTTTCGAAAATGTTCAAGCTGCCGCTCAAGCTGCTGTAAAAGCATTTGAAAATAAAGAGTTCGATGCAATTGAAGTGATATATAGCCAATTTAGAAATGCAGCAACACAGGAGTTTGTAGCAGAACCATTTTTGCCAATTCCTAAAGTATTGCCAAAAGCAGGAGCAAAAAAATCAGACTTTATTTTTGAACCAAATAAAGAAGACTTAATTGCTGAGTTAATGCCTAAAATTCTAAACACACAATTATTCAAAGCTGTATTGGATGGTAATGCAAGTGAGCATGGTGCTAGAATGACTGCCATGGATAAAGCAAGTGAAAATGCAAACGAATTGTTGAAATCGTTGAAAATATCTTATAACCGTGCAAGACAAGCTGCAATTACTACAGAACTTACTGAAATTGTAAGTGGAGCTGCTGCATTGCAAGGATAGAACCAATTAATAAATGTGAAAATTAGCAAATGTGAAAATAATGCTAGGTAAAATAATTTTCATATTATCACACTTTCATATTTTCATATTATGGAATTAAGTAACATCATCCCACATATAGAAGCACTCATTTTTGCGAGTGATAAACCTTTAACTGTTTTAGACATTGTTGAACTTATTAATAATGCTTTTGGGTTTATAGATGAACGTGTAACACTCGATCAAATTGAAAGCTGTATCGAAGGCATTAAGGAGAAATATGCAAGTGAATTTTATCCTTTTGAAGTTAAAGAAAGTGGCGGTGGCTTACAGTTCTTATCTAAGAAGGAATTTCATAAAACTATTGCTCAGCTAAATGGCGATAAATTCTTAAAACGTTTGTCAAATGCTGCTTTAGAGAGCTTAGCAATCATCGCATACAAACAACCCATCACTAAAGGAGAGATTGAAAGAATACGTGGTGTTAACAGCGATTATAGTGTTCAAAAACTATTAGAAAAAGAATTGATTGTTATTAGTGGCAGAAAAGAAGATCAACCAGGACAACCTTTAATATATTCTACATCTAAAAACTTTATGGATTATTTTGGTATTAATTCTACCGATGATTTGCCGAAAATAAGAGAAGTGCTTGCCGAGCAAATTGTTGAAGGAACCATCATTAATCCAACAGATTTTACCTCGAATTATAACCAACAAGAAGAAATCACACCCGAGGAAGAAAAACCTAGCCTGGAAGTAAATGAAGATGGCAGTTTGGTTGATAGAGAAGAGGAATAAATATTAGTTGAATATAAAACCACACACTTTTCCTGCTGATTATTTTTTGCAAGAAACCCTTTTAGCAATGGAATAAAAAGAATGAGGATTGAGATAAATTAATAACTAATCTACAACTAGTTTTTCATTTACAACAGCATTGTCTTTAAAACGTATTTGTAAAAAATACATTCCTGCTTTTACATTTTGTAAATCAACTTTTGTTGATTGATTTTGTACAATTAGCTTCTTTATTAATCTTCCAGAATAATCTAGTAATAATATTTCTTTTGCATTTGTAGCATTAACTGTTACAACATTTTTTGCAGGATTTGGAAATACTGTAACAATATTTTTAGTTGCCAAAAAAATTGATTCAATATTGCTGAAACTGCTTTTGCCATTGGTTTCAACGTATTTTAATCTGTAGTAATATTTATTGGCATTACTGTTTTCATTTACAAACTCATCAATAAATTCGTATTTATTTTTAGGTTTATTACTTGCTAAAACATTTGCAATATCTATAAAATTATTGCCATCTACACTTCGTTGAACAATAAAATTTTTAATATTAATTTCATTACTTGTTTGCCAAAATAAATGTGGTTTGTTGTTAGTATTAATTACATTAAATGATGCAAAATGCAATGGTAAAAAAGTGCAGGTAGTACCAATTTTTATCTTATCAGAATAACTTGCGAGACAACCACTTTGCGTTTTTATATATAACTTATAAGGAAAGATTGAATCAAAATAGGGAGTGTTCCAGTTAAAAACTTTAGTAGGATTAAATATAGAATTGAACCCCAATTCCCAATATGTAAAAATAATAGAATCATTTGCTGTTGACAAATCATATAAAGTTGTAGAAATATAATAACCACTATCAACTGCATTATAACAAAATTTTGCATTGCAATTACTGCCACCAAGATTTAATGTTAGGTTGCAAGGGAACGTGTTGTCTATAATAATTAAATTATTATCTTTTGTATAGCAACTTAAAAATGAATTGTATTCAAACCCAACTCCACACATTGAACTTGGTTCTAAAATATCTTTAACAGAGCCAATACCTTCGTATAAATTCCATAGATATGGTTGCGAAAAAATGAATAAACTTCTTAATGTAGTTCCTAAATAATATTGATTTACGTTATTGTAATCTACCAAAGGCTTTGCACAACCATTATTTGCATACATATTAGGTACATGACTTAAGCTTGGGTATGTAACATCTAATTTAAAATCAAAAAGCATTATTGGCAATGAATCATTAGAAAAAATAAAGTAAAAACAGTTATAGCCTTCTCTTAAAGCACCTACATATTTATCATATAGAGTTGCAGAAGATGTATTGTTAGTTAAATGATAAACACTATCAACTCCAGTTTTAAATAATTTATAATACAAGTTTGATGCAATAACAGTATCACCATTCATATAGTATTTATAATGCGACTTGTATTTATTGTTTGAAAAATCTACACCATCACTATGCACACCCCAAGCAGATGTATGATTTAAGTAGTTATAAATTTGAGTTTGAGAACCTGCACTATTTATAATTGCAAAAAATAATATGAAAGTAGTTAGTTGTTTCATTATAAAGTATTGTGCTATATTGATGCAAGTATTATTAATAACGCTGCTTAAAATATATTTAAAATCTCTTTCCATATATTTAAAATGACATCTATCAAATTCCAAAAAAACATCCTCCCCAAAAATTTGTGAAAAATTTAACATTTTTCTTCTACCCTATCTCCCAAACACAATCTACCTTAGCAAAAGATTATTATCAAAAACAAACGATAATATTATTTGAAAAGTTTACTTACAGCGGGTAACAGTTTTCTTGTAAATAAAAATCGTTTAAGTCTTCAAGTAAACACTTTACCTGATAATAAAAACAGTTTTTGCTGGCAGGGTAATACTTTGCCTATATATTAAAACTGTTAAAGTATTTAGGGTAACACTTTACCTGCATATTAAAATTGTTTTTGCCAGCAGGGTAAATGTAAACTTATCGATAGACATTAAGATTCATAGACGCGTATTGTTTTATTGCGAATATTTTTTAGCAATAAATATTTTATCATTTTAAATCTTACAATTATGAAAAAGAAACAACTTGCAGTAGATGCAAACCCAAATCCAGCAGGAGATCCAACTCCTAAAACTAAAGCTAAAGTTACTACCCCAAACATTCCAACCAAAGATGCTGATATAGATACACTTGCATCAAATGTTAGTAAGAAATGGGCAGACAATCCAACGTTTACATTAGCTTGGATTGATCAATCTGCGTTTGCTGAAATGTCTGATAGTTTTTCAACTAATTTAAATAATAGGCTTACTGTTGGCGGTAGCAGACCCTCAAAAACACAAACCTTAAAACAAGTTAATACAAGTATTAATGGTGCTGTAAAAGAAGTAAAGGTTTACATTGAAAAAAAATTTAAAAAAGCCAATGCTGCTGCACAATTTGGCAGATATGGTATTGTGAAGGAAAATGGCAATTATCGTTTACCAAAAGATAATGATAAACGCAAAATAACATTGCTACTAATGGCTGTAGCTATTGAAAAAGATGGTTTTGCTGCAGAAGAATTCGGAACAACTTTTTGGACAGATATTATTAGTAGTTTTAATACTGCTTTGGATGCTACCAGTAATACTGCTCAGGATATTAGCAATAAGGTTTCGGCAAAAGATACCGACAAAGCAAAAATTCATAAAGTGCTTATTGCTATTACCCATTTAATTTATGCCAACTACCCCGACACAAGTGATGCAGTTTTAAGAGAATGGGGCTTTATTAAACAAAATTATTAAAAAAGGTTTTCGTTTTCTGCCATACAATACCTCTGCTTCATTCCTGAAGCGGAGGTTTTTTATTTAAAGTGAAGGGCAAAAACTAATTATTAAAAAAATAAAGTAGTTTATATTTAACATAATCGTAAATTACCACTTCTATATTTGTTTTAGTATTTTTCACCAAATATGTTTACACAAATCAAGTCTTACTATAAACAATTATTACCACAACTAACCAATGAAGAATGGCAGGCTATAGAAAACAAACTCACAATAAAACACTTGAAAAGAGGAGAGCATCTGGTAAAGCAGGGCGAGGTTTGTAATCATGTTTCTTTTATTAATAAAGGGTTGATAAGATTTTATATGGTGGTAGATGGCAAAGAAATTCCTACAGGTTTTTTTATGCAAAATCAATATGGCTCTGCTTATGAAAGCTTTTTAACACGCCAACCCTCTAACGAAAATATTGATGTGCTGCAAGATGTAGAACTGCTGCAGTTAGATTATGAAAGTATGCAAATGCTTTACAAAAAGAATCCTATTTTTCAAATCTTTGGACGCAAAGTAGCCGAACAATTGTTTATTGTAATGAGCCAAAGAATAGCAGCATTACAATTACTAACCCCCGAGCAACGTTATCAAAAATTAGTTGATAATGGCTCATTATTACTACAACAAATACCACAATATATGTTAGCAGCATATATTGGTGTAACTCCCGAACACTTAAGTAGGATTAGGAAAAAGCTCACCCAAAAAACCTAATTAACATTTATCAATAAATAAAACCATTCAACACCATCTTAACATTTATCAACGAAAAATAAACTTTGCTACATTTTGTTTGCACAAAAATTATAACAAGATGAAACAAATTTTATTTGCCTTATCGTTCATTATTTCTCAAATTTCTTTTGGACAAAACATCACCCAAACTGTTAAAGGAACTATCACAGATAAAGTAAGTGAGAAACCCTTGCAGGGTGCTACAGTAGTATTGTTAAATCAAAAAACACAAACAAATGCTAGTGGCAAATATGCATTTGTAAATATTCCAAC
>CANGOT010000082.1 GCA_947455425.1 Chitinophagaceae bacterium
CAAAATTTGTGCTAACGTTAGCATTATGGTCGACATTTAATTTCCCGATATTCGCTTTGCCTGCATATTGAGTTGCTAATTCCTCTACAACTGGTCCTATTGCTCTGCAAGGTCCGCACCATTCTGCCCAAAAATCAACTACTGTTAGTTTATCGCTTTGCAAAACTTCCTTTTGGAAGTTAGCGTCTGTAAATTCTGCTGCCATAATATTTATTTTTATTTAAAGTTTATAATAGTTGTCAAATGTAATTCCAACATTCGATTTGTGCTTAATTGACTTTTGCACACACGTTAATTGACGCATTCATAAAGTAATACTGACAAAAAAGCCGAAGAAACTTATAAATTCTGTAAAACAAACTTCGTCATCTTGCTGTAAATGTGAAAACTAGTATTACCCCCATTGATACTATGATTTTTATTTGGGTAGTAACCACTCTCGAAGTCAATATTCTTTTTAATCATTTCATCAATCATCATTACACTGTTTTGAAAATGCACATTATCATCAGCTGTTCCATGAATGATTAAGAATTTACCTTTTATTTTATCAGCATAATTCAAAGGAGCATTTTCATCGTAGCCTTTTTTGTTTTCTTGTGGTGTACGCATAAAACGCTCTGTATAAATATTATCGTAGTATCTCCAATTGGTAACAGGGGCCACAGCAACAGCTGTTTTAAAAACATCTGCTCCTTTACTAATGGCTAAGCTACTCATAAATCCACCAAAGCTCCAGCCCCAATGACCGATTCTTTTTGCATCAACATATGGTAATGTTGCCAGATATTTTGCAGCATCAATCTGGTCTTCAATTTCATATTTTCCTAATTGTAAATAGGTTTTCTTTTTAAAGGTTTCACCCCTGAATCCTGTACCTGTATTATCCACACAAACCACTATATATCCTTGTTGGGTTAAGTAATGATGCCACATATTAATGGCACCCCAACGATTAGCAACTTGTTGGCTACCCGGGCCTCCATAATTGCAAAATAGTACGGGGTATTTTTTTGTAGAATCAAAGTCTTTTGGTTTTAGCATCCAACTGCACAAATCAACACCAGCAGCGTTTTTAATCATTTCAAAGGACGGAGTTGATAGGTTGTATTCTTCTAATTTCTTTTTTAAATTACTGTTGTCTTTTAAAATTTTACCCGTTAATAAAGGGTTATTAAGAACATCTGCTGTTTTGTTTAGGGTAATAACAGGTGGTGCATCTGCAGTTGAAAATGTATTTACAAAATAGCTGTAATCTTTACTAAAAGATAATTTTTGTGAGCCACCAACATTTGTTAATGGTGTTGTTTTATTAGTAACATAGTTATAGCTACCAGGCAACCTGTTTCTTGTTTGATAGGCTAAAGAAAAATAAATGTTATTGGTGTTTTCATCCACACCATACAAATCGGCTACTTCCATTGTAACATTTAATAGTTGTTTGGTTTCTTTTGCTTTTATATCACCCAAATACAAATCGTTAAAACCATTTTTCTCACTGGTTAATAAAAATCTATTGCCATCGTTAAAGAAATAAATATCATCATTAATGCTAATGTATTTATCATTCTTTTCTTCGTAGAATGTAGCTGAAGTGCCAGTTGCAGCATCTGCTTGTAATAATCTTAAATTGTTTTGTAAACGATTTAACCAATACACACAAAGCTTATTGGTATTGGCAATCCATTTAATTCTTGGTATATAAATATCTTTCTCTTTGCCTATATCGACTAAAGTTTTTTTACCAGTAAGTGTATTATAAATAACAATGTCGATAGCAGAATTTGCTTCACCGGCTTTTGGATATTTATAAGTGTATTGGGTAGGGTAGAGGCTATCGTATTGTGTAAAAGTGTAGGATTTTACTTTGCTTTCATCGAACCTGTAAAAAGCAATATAGTTACTGTTCTTGCTCCACTCAAAAGCTTTAGAAAAACCAAATTCTTCTTCATACACCCAATCGCAATTGCCATTAATAATGTAGTTCCACTTGCCATCGGTTGTTATTTGTGTGGTTTTGTTTGAAGCAATATTTTTTACAAACAGGTTATTATTTTTTACAAAAGCCACTTGCTTTCCATCGGGTGAAATGGTAGCATGAAGTATTTTTTCAGCATCTACTAATGTAGATTTTTTTGCTGCAATATCATAAACATAAGTAATGGCTTTACTACTTCTTCTGTAAATACTTTCTCTGTCTTTAAATACGAGAATCTTTTTTTCATCATTACTCCAGGCAATATCATTTAAACTGATTTTAACACCTTTTTCGTTTTTAACATCATTGCTTTTTATAATGGTATCAATGGTTTCGCCTGTTTCGAAACTTTTTTTGATGATGCCTTGTGTAATGGTTTCTACATAGTATTTACCATCGTTCATACTATTAAATCCTTGAACGGTTTCGGCTCTGAATGTTCCTTTCAAATAAATATCTTCTAGTGTAATTTGCTTTTGTGCAAAACAAAAAGCAGGAACAAGCAGCAGCGATACAATAAATTTTTTCATCATATTTTCAGTTTAAAATAGTTAAATATCATTGAATAGGGCGTAAAAATATACATTTGCTTTTTAAGGAAATATAATTTGTGATGTATTGCAATATCAACTGCAAGTCTAATTTTGCCATATAAGCATCTCACTAAAACTTTGTTACTTGTGCAACACACTTTTGCTTCAGTAATAGTTTGATGAATAATTCAGTTTGAACTTAATGAATAAAATAGCCGTATATAGAAAGGAGCACTTTAATGCTGCACACAAGTTGTATAACCCCAATTGGGATGATGCAACAAATGCAAAAGTTTTTGGCAAATGCAGCCATCATAACTTTCATGGACATAATTATGAGCTCATAGTAAAAGTGGTTGGAGAAATAGATGCTGAAACCGGTTATGTGATTGATTTAAAAGAATTGAGTGATTTAATAAACAGAGAAGTTATTAATCGCTTTGATCATAAAAACCTGAATTTAGATACGGTTGAGTTTAAACATTTAAACCCAACTGCAGAAAATATTGCGGTGGTGATTTATAATTTATTGCGACCACATATTGATGCAAAATTTGAAATGAGAATAACACTTTACGAAACAGAGAGAAACTATGTTAAATATCCAGCGTAACAACATTGAAATAAGCGACACTGAAATTGATGAGCATGGCAATGATCACGTGAGTAGTTGCTACGACACGCCTTTGCGTGAAGATGCTTTTGCAAAAACTGATGATGAGAAGGTTGCAGTTATTGCTAAACATTTTGAAGCCATCATGCAAACTTTGGGTTTAGACTTAACCGATGATAGCTTAAAAGGCACACCATTAAGGGTTGCTAAAATGTATGTGAAAGAAGTGTTTCAGGGACTAAATCCTGCGAATAAACCAAGCATTTCGATGTTTGAAAATAAATACAAGTACAGTGAAATGCTGGTTGAAAAAAACATTTCATTCTACACTTATTGCGAACATCATTTTGTGCCAATTATTGGCGTGGCTCATATTGCTTACATTAGCAATGGACAAGTAATAGGATTGAGTAAATTAAATAGAATTGTTGAGTATTTTGCCAAGCGTCCGCAAGTGCAGGAACGCCTTACTATGCAAATAGGAAAGGAGCTTGAGCAGGTTTTAGGAACCAGTGATGTGGCCATTTTAATTGATGCAAAACACTTGTGTGTAGCCAGCCGTGGTGTTAAGGATGATACCAGCTCTACCATCACATCGTACTATGGAGGTGCATTTGAACAACAAGAAAAACGCGATGAGTTTTTAAAATATCTGGGTATAGAAACAAACTTCTAGTGTAACGCTATATCAACAAGTGTGTTTCTTTAACAACGCCCATTACAAACACACTTTGTACGTGGCCAATATTATCTGCCTGACTTAATTTATTAACGTGAAAGTCGTAATAGCTTTCCATACTTTGTGCTACTACTTTTAGCATAAAATCAAACTCGCCACTAATGCTGTAACACTCTATTACTTCATTAAAGCTCAAAATGCTTTTAATGAATTTTGCTCCTTCTTTTTTATCGTGTTGCTTTAAAGAAACATAACAAATAACCATTAAACCTTTGTTTACCTTATTATGATTTAACAAAGTAGCATATTGTTTTATTACCCCACTTTGTTCCATACGTTTAATACGTTCGTGAACAGGTGTGGTGCTTAAATGTACTTTCTCGGCTATTTCTTTTACACTTGATTTAGCATTTTGTTGTAGCTCTCGCAAAATGGAAATGTCTTTATCGTCTAGGGTCATTATACTTCAGGTTTACGGTTTACTGTTTCGCAAAGATGCGAAGGGTAGGCTAAAGTTTACCCATAAAATTTTTGTTTCCTCCATACAATAAAACTATAGTTAACGTTATTGTTATATGCTATTTTCAAAGACAGTTCGTGCATCAGTTTACAGCAACAGGGCATTTCATTTGAACATAAGGATAGACGTTCAAGATATTTAACATTATTAGACACATTATTGTCAAGTAATTTACATTTAAGGTTCCTTGTTATTTTCAAAAGTCAATATGATTTAAAAGCCTTTTATAGGTTAATAAATAACAAGGCTATTAATATGGAAACATTTATTGAAGGCTATCAAAAAGGATTGCAACGCTACTCTGAAAGTATTGATGATAAAAAGTTTTGGCTTTTAGTTCACGATTCTATGTTTACCGACTACAATAGCAGAGCCGTTGATTTAGGATATACTCAAACCATTCATTCAAATGGCTTTTTACTGCACCATAGCTTGTTATTGGATAGCAATTTTGTTCCACTAGGGTTGTTGCATCAAGAAGCCTATCATAGAGAAAAAAGTGATTTCGGGAAAAGACATTTGTGTAAGGTAAAAGAAATACAAGACAAAGAATCGAATAAGTGGTTAAATGGAATTAAGATAGGTCAAGCGTTTACACAAGAAACGCAACGCTCTTTAATTCATATTATGGATAGAGAGGCAGACATAGAAGGCGTAATACAACAATGTCAAAATACATCACAACATTTTGTTATCAGAGCAAGGCACGATAGAAGCACCATAAACTATACAGAACGAGAAAAAGTAGAAAATAAAGAAGCATTCAGATTATTTCAATCAATGCGTAATGCATCAAACAAACAAATAATAACTCGTGTGCTCAAAGACGAAAAAGGCTGTGAATATGAAGCTCAATGCTACTTACACCACGATTCATTTGTATTTAGAGGATTACAGCAAAAGATAAATATTGTGTGGTTACAAGAAATAAAAGAAGAAGGAGCAACGGGGGGTGAATGGTTTTTACTAACCAACTTAAATATTGCAAATGAAAATGATGCAATTCATATTTTAACTTTATACGCTAAAAGATGGACTATAGAAGACTTCCATAAATGTTACAAAACAGGGTGTAGTATTGAGCAAAGACAGTTTGATTCTCGAAAAACATTAACAACAGTCATTGCTTTTTTAGCCCTACCTGCAATAGTATTATTACGAAGTAGGTACTTCGCAAAAATAAAATCTGATGGAAAGTATAGATGAAATAATTACAGACACAGAAACCAGAAACATAGTCAATACACTCGCTGTGAAATATTTGAAACCCATAGATTATAGCATATGCAAAGAAAACACAGTATTATGGTAGGTGTTGCTTTTAGGTAGAATGGGTGGTCATCAAGGCTATAAACAAAAAGGATTAGCAGGTTGGCAAACAATATGGAAAGGACATGCCTATTTTCAACAAGTAATAGAAGTAAATAATCTACTCAAAAATACTTCTTGAAATTTTATGGGTAAACTTTAGGTGAGCAAGGACTCTGTTTAGCAGCTAGCTTTTTTTATCAAACACACTATACTCAAAAGCAAACACACTGCTAGAACACTAAAAAAACATTAAAACAATCGAATACATATTCAGTTAAATAAAGTAAGCCGACAACAAGTAATTTATTTATGGGATATTATTTTTCAGAAGTTTTAAGAAACACTTTATAATGATGCAATTTGAACAAACACTTTACAATGATTTTTAATCTCAATTGCTAATTCTTATAAAATATCTACCAATATTTTTCTTTTCGTTTAAAAAATTATACCTTTTGCTGAAATTATTTTTTTTTTTTTCAATTTTATTTTTTTTCGAAAGGTAAATTGCGTTTCTATAAGTTATCTCTTAAAAAAAATTATGAAAAAAAATCTATTTGCAATCATTTTAGTTTGTCTCACACTGTTATTTAATTCTTGCTCTAAGGAAGGACCTGCCGGACCTGCCGGACCTGCCGGACCTGCCGGACCTGCCGGACCTGCCGGACCTACAGGTACTAATGGCACAACAAACGTCATATCAGAGTATATTAATTTAAGTTCGGGTTATTGGACAAGTTCTGTAACCAATGGTATAACAAGTTGGGATGCCACTTATTATACACCCAACATCACACAATCTGTAGTAAACTCTGGGGCTGTTATCACTTACTTGAATACTAACAACTCGTACACTGCTCTGCCTTGCATATTCAACGCAGGACTTAGTAGTGTAAATACTTGTAAAGCGTTCATAAAGTTAAATACAATCAATTTTAGGATTGAAAACTTAGCTTTCAATCCAGCAGGTTCTACAGTTGTAAATTTCAAGGCGGTAATAGTTCAACCTTAATTTTATTATCTATCACATTAAACCTAAAAAAATGATACAAAAAATTAGCATCTGTTATACAGCTATAATATGTTTATTTTTTTTTTCTTGCTCAGACTCTACAGAAATGAAAGAGGGAAGCATCTTTAAACAGTCTATCAATAAAGACCTGACACTTAATCTTAACAACGGTAAGTCATATAAAGGTATGTATAGCCCAATCCATAAAGAAGTCAATGCGAAATTGGTTAGTACAGATGGAAGCATTATAATACCTGTTACAGGAATATTTACTGATAACGATTATACTTACAAAGATGAAAAAGAGTTTAAAGAAAAGGAAAAAGAAATCTTAAAAGTTGGATTGAAAATGGGAGGCTATAGCACAACTTCTGTTATGGATAAAGATAACATTGAAATGCGTTTTAAATTTGATATTGCTGATAAAAGCAACATTATAGGCAACACCTTTAAATTATCAATTGATGATGATGTAATTATTCCCTATTGTGAAAGCCCAAATTCAACACTGCCAACTGTCAGTGAAAAAGAGCAAAAAATTCATTGGTCTCAGTTGATAGAATTTGTAGAGAATTAGATAACATAAAAGTAATAGCTGAAAATAAGCAAAAATTATGAAGGACAACTTTATAATATTTCTCATATCTCTTTTATTTTTATTTAGTTGTGACAAATCAGACAATTTGTCTAATGAAACTTGTGTAAAAAGCTCTGTTGACAACATAGCTACTGTTAACTTGTTTGATAGGAATCCACAAAGCATTTATTATAACCAAGTGGCGGCCAATTTTAAATTCTCTCAGGAATCTACATCTTATTACGGAGGAATCAGTTGCCCGCCTATGAATTGCAATACCACTCTTTCTATATTTAATCCTACTTCAAGGAAAATTATTTTTTCTTACAATATATACTTTAGTCTAAATAACGTTTCTTGGAATTATCAAGGCGCGGCAACAATACTGTCTGGAGGAACTTATAATTTAGGACAAGTAAACAGTAGTTGTGCGAATATATCTTATAGCAATATGATTATACAATCATCAAATATCATTTATCAATAATCAAAAAAATGAAAAAAACATTATTTACATTAGTTTTCATCAATTTTTTTAGTACAATATTTTGTCAACATTATATGCCCAGAATTGGAGGTTGTAGCCTAAATGAAGATAGAAAACCTAGTAGTTACTTTGCTCTCTACAATTCATCAGGAAATCCAGAATTAGATGCCTTTCTTTCTAGAGAAGTATTTGTATTAAGAAACTTTTTCCAAGTATCTCCTTCATTTTATGTGTTTGATGATTCTGATGGTGCTAATGCATATGCAATGAAAAATATTGAGAATAGTCAATATCCCGATGGAACAACAATATTTGGTTTAAAATTGATTTCTAATGAGTTTCAAGAATACTCAAGTGGAACTACTCTTCCATTGATAATTGCACACGAATTTGGTCATATATTGGACTACAAAACAAAAGCTACAGGAATTGAATCTGGTAAAATACCAGAACTATTTGCAGATTATATGGCAGGCTGTTTTCTGTTTTACAGGAGTTATCAAATTTATACAGATGGTCAAAATGTTTTGAAAAGTTTTTATAATAAAGGAGACGATCATTTCTTCTCACCAACGCATCATGGTACACCTAATGAAAGAGTAAGTTCTGTAATGGCAGGTTATAACTGGTTAAGAAGCATTTCCAGACCAGGAATTTATATAAGCCCTTACCAAGCTATTGCAGCTGCAAAGAATTACTTACAAAGTAATTTTGGATTTGGTATTAAACAGAGTAATAATTACACTAGCCGTAACGATTTATATGCAATAAGCTCGAATAAAGATAATAATCAAGAATATCATCCCTTAGCATATCAACCAAAGAATTCCACAATAGGAAATGATACAAAATCTTCAAAAAAATTAAAACCATTGGCATATAATAAATCAGAGGCAAAAATTATTGAAGAGATTAAATGCAAGACCATAAAAAAACCAATTGAAACAACTTTAGAATACGATATTTATACCTATGTTGTCACAGTGGAAAATAATAATGAAATACCAATTAAGTTAACACTTGGTGGATTGTCAATTGGCTATTATGAAAATTGCAATGAAAGGCGTGATATAATACTTGTTGGTGATGGAATTCAGAAAGAAAACATTCATTTTGAGCCAAATGAAAAAAAAATAATTACCTTAACAAAAAAATTATATAAAAATTTTCACAAGTGTCCCTGTGTTTTAGATAGCAATGGTACTTTCCCTGTTAAAGCTGAAATGGATTTTTAATAATTTAATCAATGAGAAAGAAACTTACATTATGAACTCTTACAGTGCTTTGTTTTTTAGGGTTATACAAAATTATCTTTTTTAAGAAAGGAAATGCGTTAATTCTTATAGGTTTAATGTACCTATTAAAGATTTTTGTTGGTACAATTACTAATAAAAGAACCTGAACTGAAGCCAAATATAGTTGATGTTGTTGATTGTGATTACAAATGTTGATGCTGCTTTCGGTCAAGCCCCAATAATGCCAAACCATATTGGTGGCAGTGCTTCTATGCAAGCACTTTTTCTCTTTTTTGTGAACTTCTTTTTTGTTTAACTTCGGAGTCTTTGTAGCAGATTTTCTTTGACGTAAAAATTCACTCAATGCTTTTTCTTCTGCTTGTGTCAAACCATTTTTGTTGGTCTTCACGTCCATCTTCCCCAATGTTTTTCTAGTGGTTGGTGTCACACTAACCACAAAATATTTTCGGTTTGTGAGGACACAAACCGATAGCAATTTCGCCGGTTGGTCTTCGCTTCCATCTTCGCCGATG
>CANGOT010000083.1 GCA_947455425.1 Chitinophagaceae bacterium
GATGCTGTTACAGTAATCGAAGGACTATAAGCAACAAAAGTAGAACCTGTAGTGTTCTCTAATTTAGTTGCAGTTTGATTCGTTACTGTTGCTCCGTTTGCAGGAGAAGGTATACTACCACTCGAAAGTTCCAACTGAGTCTGTGCATTTAGCTTTAAAAAGCTGCTAACTAATAGTAAAGTTGATAGAACGACTACTTTAAACAGTTTCATTATATTGTTGTTTTACGGGTTTGTGCTTGAATTAAATTAATATTTTATAAGAATTGGATGTTTTAATTTAAACCACTAAGAATCAATAACGTATTTTTTATAGTGATATTTTGTAAATGCCTATTTTTTTTCTAATGATTTATGGATTGAAATATTTGAAATTAATATCTGTTCTTGTGATTCACCCACTATTCTAGCCATTTGGTTTTGGGTTTACCGTTACAATAGAAGTAACACTGCTAGAGCAGCCACTTACAGTGGTAACAGAATATGTTATTGTTGAATTTCCAACTGCAACTCCACTTATCACCCCACTACTATTAATAGTTGCTATACCAGAAGTTCCAGAACTCCAAACACCACCAGTTGTTGAACTACTCAAGGTTATTAAGCCTCCTACATAAGTCAGATTGTTATTTGCACCCGTAACAAAATTTGAAGTTGTGCCACTTAATGCTATATTGTTTATAGTGCCGTTATAAGCATTTGCAGTTTTATCAGTAATACTTGTAATGCTTGTATTTGTGGCATTGGCAGTGCCTTGGTTTAAGTTGTAGTATAATACCAATCCTGCTTCGTTGCCAATCAATTCAGTATTCATATTAGCTTGAATTTGGATATTAGTTCTTACAACATTCCAAATTCTTATCTCATCAATAATTCCATTAAAGTAAGCCCCACTACCTAGGTTAGTTGCAGTTGTTGCACCAAAAGAATAATAATACCCAAAACCATAGGATGTACTGGTGCTTCTTACTCCTGTAACAGAATTAGATGATGCTACCCCATTAAGCAAACCATCGAGTTTTGATGTATTTGAAGCATACCTTATTACAACGTGATTCCAAGAGCCAAAAGCAACCGTTCCTAAACTTACGCTACTTAAATTCCAAACTCTTACTAACACTTCACCAGTAGACAAAATTTCTATTTGTGAATCGTACCAACCACTGTTTAAAGTGGTAGTGCCAAGCTCTGCTGCAATTACACCAGCTGCATTTGCTTTAAACCACAATTCGATAGTTAAATCACTAGTTGCAAAGGAAGAATAAAGATTAGGTGTAATAATGTAATCATTTATTCCATCTAAGTTTAACGCATTACCCAAATTGTTTGACGAGGAAATAACTCCAACAGAGGGTAACGGATTCACAACAACACTCATGGTATCGGTGCAACCTGCTGAAAACACAAAATTATAAGTACCCGATGCTGTATTGGGAAAACTTGCAGTTGCAATACCATTTACAGTATTGCTTAATGTTACACCTGTTGGATTAAAAGAATACATAGTCCAGGAAGTTCCTGCTGTGGGACTTCCTGTAAGTGTTACAGTATTGCCGGCACAAATGGTTTGGTCGGCACCTGCGTCTGGTTTGGGATTGATTGTAACTGTTGTTGATTGAGGTGTAGAGCCACAAGTTGCTGATGTTCCCACAACACTATAGTCGCGTTGGAGAATATGTTTGTGCCGTTGCTCCACTAATAGGCAATCCACTTTTGTACCATTGATAAGAAAAAAAACCTCCCTGAGCTGTAAACGTTGATGGTAAACAGTTTGATGAAACAGAGGGTGGTGGCATAGCACTAGAGATAGCTGAAATAAATGCTGACATAGAATAACCTGCTCCACTTTCTATTAAAGCAACATTAATTCGTGCATTTACAACAAAACGAAGATTAGATGGATTTCCAAGTTGTGTATTAGTGTATCTGATAATATAAAAACCTGTTGTTCCAACTTGTGTTCTATTTCCAACGATGCTTTCCAAATTCGTTCCATTAAAGTAAACCTTAGCAGTATCACTTTGTATAAGAACATATCCAAAATAAGGGAACACAGCATTGCTACCGTTTGCATTATTTAAGAATTGATTTGTTTGAACATCGAAAGAGCCTGCACAATTACTTAAGGGAGGTTGCACTATCATATCAATCTCACAACCATCTGCCGAGCCAGTATAAACCGCAACTGGCTTGGTTGAACTTATATATGAAGATGTATAAGCTGTTGCACCATCACCATTATTGATAGTTACAAAATCTCCAGCATTAGTTAAAGTATAAGTTGTTGTAGCGTTGGTGCTTGGGATTGTTACTGTAACACTTGTACCAGCTTGTGTAGCTACTATCGTAGAACGCTCGTATCCTGTATTACCATTGCTTCTTACTACAACATAAGTTGTTCCTAGCAATGCAACTGGAATTACCTGACTTTCTACACCATCGCCACAACCTGAGGTTGCGTCAACCCTCATACCAGAATTAACAACTACATTATTATTACTGGTAATTAGGCTTCCTAATGTTGCATTAAACAAATAGCTTTGACCAGCATTTAAGGTAGTAAGTGAAGTTCCATTTAAAGAAATTGCAGTGCTATTACTAATTGCCATCACACTGTATAATGCCTTACCATTTTCGCCTGCATAACAAGCACTACCCGTAACGTCTGCATAATAACCTAATCGAAATGCTGTTCCTTGCCCTTGATCACCCAAGCTTGTAAATGCTGAATTACCTTTTTGTACACAAGCATTTAAATCTCCAGCAACACTACCTGCAATAGTATAATTATCCGAAGCAATGTTTCTAACTTGAACACCAACGGGCGTATTTGCAGAAATAATTAATCCTTGTCCGGTAAGTACTGTTCCAGAGGAATTCGCAGCAGCATCTAATGCTGTAAACCTGTATCGCAAAGGGGTTCCAGCAATAGTAGTTAGTGAATTAGAATATACAGTTCCATTACTTGAACTGATAGTTACAACTACAGCAGTTGTGCTAAGAGTTGTAATGACAAGTTCATTATACCTATTAAAATATTGCCAAGGTGAAGGGGCTATGTAATGGGTTGTTGTATATTGTGCCTTTAAGCCATTATGCAGGAGCAAAGTGAATAATATCATCATTGCCATTGGTTTTATAAGCAACTTATTAAACCATGTTGACTTCCACTTATTTATATTATTTTTTTCTTCACTAACTTCAGAATACATAAAATCCTCAAAACACTTTTAAATTTTGCATAATCAATTATTACAAAATATTAATTATCTAATTAGACTCAAGATCTTTCCTCCCATTAAAAATAATTTGGTTAATCAGGGATTGGCTAAAGGATTAATAGTTACAGTTGCTGTTTTGATAGTTGTACAAGAAGCTGCATTCGTAACAGTGTAACTAATAGTTGCACTACCAGTAGTTACACCTGTAACTATACCACTGCTATTAATTGTTGCAATACCTGTAGCACTTGAACTCCAAACGCCACCACTAGTAGTATTAGATAGTGTTGTTGTTAACCCAACGGCAGTCAATACAGCACCTGTAATAGCAGGTACTGTTGGCAAAGCCACTACAGTATAAGGGTAATTCATATTTGCTGTAATACAATTAGTGGTTGTTGTTTGTGATATTAAAACACTACCCGAAGCTATACCTGTTACTAATCCTGAATTACTAACTGTTGCTACTGATGTATTTGAAGATGCCCAGCCACCATTACCGCCACTTAATGATGCAGTATTTCCTACACATAGATTGGCATTAATTCCATCTCCAATCATTGTAGCACTTTGTGTTATTGTAAATGATGTTGAAACAGTTGTTACACAACCATTGGCATTTGTAACGGCATAATTAATTGTTGCTGTGCCGCCAGAAACCCCAGTTACTAATCCTCCAGAACTCACTATTACAACACCTATATTACTTGAACTCCAAACACCACCACTAGTGGCATCTGCCAGTTGAACTGTTGATCCACTACATAAACTACCTGGTGTTCCTGTAATAGCTGCAACTGTTGGCATAGCGTTAACTGTTAAATTTAAAGTAGCAGCACTATCACATCCAGATGAGTTAGTTAAGTGAGCAGTTTGTGTTCCTGCAGCATTAAATGTTAAACCATTCCAAGTATAAGGAAGAGCTGAAGAGCAAATGCTTAAATTAGTTGTAGAAGTAGATACTGGCTTTACAACAAAAGAAAAATTATTTGTAACACTTGCCTGAACATATAGCCTTTTGTTTGTTCCAACGCAAGGGTCTGTAAACACACCATTTGTAGCTGCAACTGTACAAGTTTGATTACCCACGCAAGCATTTTGAAGAACGGATAATGAACTTGCAGCATTACAAGCACTCACCTGAAAATTACCACAAGAACCAGTTGGTGTTCCATAACTTGCGAATAGAATTGATGTTATTGTTCCACTTGGTGCAGTTAATGTTAGATTACTACCTTCATTCACTGTATTGCAAATAGTGGTTGTTGCAGCCGAAACACAACCAGTAGTAGTATTTCTTACATCAATAGTTCCTCCAAAAGTACCAGCAGTATTAGGCAAATTAGATATTGTAATAGGACTTGTTGTAAAGTTGGTCCAACCTGTGTTTGAAACCCCAGCACCTAAAGTTGCTGTATTCCAGGTAATGCTATATTGGTTTGGTGAATTTGTGGTTGATGAAAATGGAATAGAAATGCTACTAGCATTTTTACAAACACTACTAATACTACCAATAGTAATTGTTGGTAAAGCATTTACGGTTACTGTTGTTGTTGCAGTTGATGTGCAACCAGAAGTTGTTACAGTTACAGTGTATGTGCCACTAGCTGCTGTTGTTGTGTTTGATATAGATGGATTTTGAGAGGAAGATGTAAATCCATTAGGCCCCGTCCAACTATAAGTTGCACTTCCTGCATTTGTAGTGCAGGTTAAGTTAAGTGTATTGCCTGCACATATAGGCGAGTTGCTCGAAGCAGTGGTTGTATTAGCAACAACTGTAACCGCAATTGTTACTGTGGTAACACCAGCCGGATTAAAATTATCAGTTGCAGTAAATGTAATATTATTTGTGCCCATATTACAAGATCCTGCAGTAATAGTTACATTAGCATTAGATGTTGCACCACTAGTTGCGGAAACTGTTGTATTACATAAACTATTTGTGTTAATACTTGTAGAAACTGTTTGATTCACTTCTGGAGGTAAAAATGTTAAAGCAATTGTAGAAGTGTTTCCACAAGGAATGGTGATGGCATTGCCAGTTGGCACACCACTTACAGAAGGAGCCTGATTGGTAGCATTTGAAACATTAAATCTAAAACACTCGTAATCTAAATAATTTACTCCATCATCTGCACCAGCACCGCCATCATAAACACTGCTATTTAAACTAAACCTACCTACTTGCGTATAATTAGTCCCATCTCCTTTGTTCACGCCAACAGTTGCACCAGTTCCTCCAAAACCAGCAGTACCACCAGATGCAGTTCCTGTTGTCCATTGCATATCACCATAATAAAAAGCCACATTGTTTCCTAAGCCAATACTCGCATCTGTACCATCAGTTAATATTACCTGAAAAGTATTTAATAAAACTGGTGTTGCTGTACTACCATAGTAAGCAACTCCAGGCCAGGTAACTATTATTTTACCAGAACTTACTTTGTATTTAACAGTTGCACTACCAGAAACTAATGAATTCACATCTGCCCAAAAAGGTGCAATCATTGGTGTTGTAGAAGGAAAGCCTGTTGATGTAAAATCACCAGCTGCTGCTGAGAAAGTAATATTACCATTATTGTTTATATAGCATTGGGTATAGTTTGTACCATATAAATTAAAATTAAAACCTAAGCTAATCGGACCAATAGATCCATCATCATTAGCAGCAAAATCGGTATATGTTCCATCTGGTGCCACATAACAGCTTGTCAGTGCAGTTCCATCTGTAAATAATACTTTCGAAGTGAACCCAGAAGTAAGCCCCACAACCGTAGCTTCTAATTGTCTGCCTAAATTTTGGCTATCAACATACCAATACGCTGTAAAAGCACCATTATTGTTACAGACAATATTGAATGGGTTATAGGCAGAGCCATATCCAGGAGGATTACCTTTTAAGGTAACCTGAAGTACAACTGTTTCATTCGCAAAAAAACCACCACCACTAAATATTACTGTTGATCCAGGCTGATAGTCTAAAGAATCTGTAACAAAATAAATATTTGAACCAGTAGAACTGCTACTTGCAGCTTTTGCAGAGTCGTAACCAGGTTTGCTTGAAGGATTAATAATAGTTTGAGAAATACCGCTATTGATTAACAAAACGGAGAATAAAGCAACAAAAATTAATTTGCTTAAAGTTTTGCAGTTTCTTTTTTGTAAAAACGCACTTATAGAGGTAGATAATGGCGATAAACACCAATACCAACCAAGGGTTTTTATTCCAATAAATTGAATCCCTTTGAACCGCATAGATTACGTTTAAGTAGTTTTTCTTGGGATTAAGGTTTTATGCCAATGCTTATAAACGAAAAAGTTAGCTACTTATTGCATAAAAAATTATTTTCATTACAAACTCAGTTTACACATAGCGAATAAACTGATGCAGCCCAGAATATCGGGATTAAAATAATATTTAGGAAAATTTTAAAACTGCCTAAAAACAAAGGTTAAGTTGCTGAAGAATCAAAAAAATCAATTTTGTTCATCAAATACACTATTAATGTTGCTCTGCTGCATCAAAATCGTTCTCGACTAAAAAAAACAAATGCAACAATCAAAACTTTATTGAATACACAATTTCAATAAACCGTTAATTTGCAGTTCATCTGATGGATTTAGCCGAAAAAATATTAGCTCCAGAACTTATAGCATTTGAAACTCACTTTAAAGACGCGGTTAAAAGTAGGGTTTCATTGCTCGACAGGATTATGCATTATATCATCAAGCGAAAGGGCAAACAGATGCGTCCTAAGTTTGTTATGCTTGCAGCTAAATTGGGAGGTGAAATTAATGATGCAACTTTTCGTGCTGCTTCTTTGGTTGAACTATTGCATACTGCTACTTTAGTTCATGATGATGTGGTTGATGAAGCAATGGAACGAAGAGGTTTTTTTTCTATTAATGCTTTATGGAAAAACAAGGTTGCTGTTTTAGTTGGCGATTACTTGCTTAGCAAGGGTCTATTATTATCGTTAAATCATGGCGATTTTAAGGTGCTACAAATTCTTTCAACCGCGGTAAAAGAAATGAGTGAAGGCGAATTATTGCAAATGGAAAAATCGCGTAATCTTAATTTAGATGAAGGAGTTTATTACGAAATCATTAAAGGGAAAACCGCTTCATTACTAGCTTCTTCTTGTGCCGCAGGTGCTTCTACAACTTTTTCGGACAAACATTTAATCGAAAAGATGCGATTGTTTGGCGAAAAAACAGGAATGGCATTTCAGATTAAAGATGATTTATTTGATTATGGTACAGCCGACGTTGGTAAGCCAACTGGTAATGATATCAAAGAAAAAAAACTAACACTTCCTCTTATTTACACTTTGAATAATTGTGACGCTGATACACGAAAGAAAATTATTTATATCGTAAAAAATAATAGTAGCGATAAAAAGAAAGTAAAATTTGTTTTAGACACAGTAGTTACAACTGGAGGAATTGATTATGCTCACAAAAAAATGATCGCATATCGTGATGAAGCCTTGGCGATATTGCATGAATTTCCTGATACAGAAGTAAGAAGAGCATTAGAAGAATTATTAAGGTTTACAACAGATAGAAAATATTAATTGATGCAAAAACGATGGAGAATATTGCCCTTTGATAATGAGAAAACAAACTCATTACACAATGCTCTTTCCATTAGTAAAACTATCTGCAAAATTCTAACACAACGTGGTATTGATGATTTTGAAACTGCAAAAGATTACTTTCGTCCCAGACTTAGCCAGCTTCATTCTCCTTGGCTAATGAAGGATATGGATAAAGCTGTAGCCCGCATAGAACAAGCTTTTGAAGCCAATGAAAAGATCTTAGTTTTTGGAGATTATGATGTTGATGGCACCACTAGTGTTGCATCAATGTATCAATTCTTAGCAGCTATCTATCCTAATGTAGATTATTACATTCCACATCGCTATAAAGAAGGTTATGGTGTAAGTAAAGCTGGAATTGACTTTGCGAAGGAGCATACTTTTACTTTAATCGTTTCGCTTGACTGTGGTATTAAAAGTGTTGATTTAATTGCTTATGCAAGTGAGTTGGGTATTGATTTTGTTGTTTGTGACCATCACTTACCCGATGAAGTTTTACCACCAGCAGTAGCTATTTTAAATGCAAAACAAAAAGATTGCAATTATCCTTTTAAAGAATTATGTGGTTGTGGTGTTGGATTTAAACTGATGCAGGCAATCGCAGATAAAAGAAAGCTTCCATCAGAAAGTTTTTTAAAATACTTAGATTTAGTTGCCACAGCAATTGCTGCTGATATAGTTCCCATTAATGATGAGAATAGAATTCTTGCATTTTATGGATTAGAAAGAGTAAACGAGAATCCTTGTACAGGTATTAAAGCATTGATGCAATTAGCAGCAGTAAAAGATACGATGACTATTAGCAATCTGGTATTTGTAATTGCTCCTAGAATCAATGCAGCTGGCCGAATGGATGATGCCAAAAAAGCGGTACAACTTTTTATTGCTCAAGATTTTGATGAAGCAATGAATGTTGCAAAATTGCTACACATTGATAATACTGATAGACGAGAAACTGACACCCAAATGACAGCGGAGGCTTTGTCTATCATAGAAAATAGCAATGAGGCCATTACCAAAAAAAGTACAGTTGTATATAGAGAGCATTGGCACAAAGGTGTTGTTGGAATAGTTGCCAGCAGGTTAATTGAAAATTATTATCGACCTACAATAGTTCTTGCAAAAAGTGGAGATTTAATTGCAGGAAGTGGCCGTAGTGTTCCTGGTTTTAATTTATATGAAGCCATTTATTCCTGCAAAGAATACTTAATTGGTTTTGGTGGACACTTTGCTGCAGCTGGCTTAACAATGCAAGAAGAAAATTTGGATGCATTTAAAATTGCATTTGAAGAGGCTGTTGTATCTCAAATTAAGCCAGAACAACTCATCCCTGAAGTTGTGATTGATGCTGAAATTCCTTTTTCAGAAA
>CANGOT010000084.1 GCA_947455425.1 Chitinophagaceae bacterium
AATGTAATATTATCGCTCATTCCATATAATTGGGAGAAGTGAATATGATGATGATCAAGTGAAAGCCCTTTTTGGTTCATTAATTCATATGCTAGTAAATTGCTTTGCTCGTTATGAGTAGCAATAATAACAGATATGTCATTGATATTCTCAATACAGTATTTTGTTGCTGCGTCAAAATCGGCATCCGTTTTTTCTTTTATGGATTGAATAGGATCTGGATATCCTTTTTGAGAGGCCCTTTCTCTTTCTTTTTCCATATAAGCCCCACGAACCAATTTAACCCCTAATAAAAAGCCACTTTGCTTTGCAATTCTGTGCGATAGTTTTAAAAAATCTAATCTATCATGTCGGTATAACTGAAAGGTATTAAATACAATTACTTTCTCTTTATTAAAAGCTTCCATCAACTCCATCACCAATCTGTCAATCGGGTCTTGAATCCAGGTTTCTTCGGCATCTATTAACACTCCAACATTATGCTGAGAAGCAATCTCACAAATATGATACATTCTATCTTTCACCCTTTCCCATTCGTCGTTTTCTAATTCATTATCATGAATACCACTTCTCAATCTTGGTGCTTCGTTCAAAATTTGCAATAAGCCAAAACGAGCAACACCAGTAACTTTAATACTAATGAATGGGATGTTTTTTTGGGTTGATGCATATTCAATAACTTTAATAAACTGTTCTGTTGCAGCATCAAAATTGGCTTCACTTTCTTTTCCTTCAACACCATAATCTAGTATTACCTGAACATGATATTTTCCAAGCATATCTACAACTGGTGCTGTTTCTTCTAGTGTTTCTCCACCAACAAATTGTTTGAATATTGTTTTACGTATGATGCCATCAACAGGCAATCCTGTTTTCATAATAAAAGGAGTAAGCCTTGTTCCAATAGGCACAAAAAATGGATAGCTCATCGTTGTAAATAAAAACTTTGCTTTACCCAAATCTTTATCTGACTTATATGCAAAAGCTTTTTTGGTATCATTAAAGGAAAGACTCATAAACTAACAATTGTAAGTTTGCAAATATCGGATGTGTATTTGATTTATAGTAATCTATATAAAAATTCTATTTGATTATTATTCCAGATTTCTTCAAGAGAGATGGTATTGTCTGTATCCTTAAAGTTTATATCTGCTTGTTTTAAACAGGTTTGCACGAATTCGCTGCTGATATAGTTTCTGCTATTATTATGTCTCGATTTTTTGAAAAGTAATCTAATAGCAATACGAATTACCTCAATATAACCATTGGGCTTTGTTAATGCATCCAATCCAAAGCTAATAGACTTCTGTAATCGGTTGGTTGATATTTCTGGGTGTAGCCTTGCAGCTACAATTTTTCCTTTATAAGGTTTGTTCGTTCCATGATAATCTCTCAAATACTTGCTTAATGGTACCAATCGAACACCATAAGTGTTCTCACTTTCTAAAACCAACACTCTATCTAATACTTCATCTTTATAAATGATACCAACATGATTCCAATTGCTTTTAGTAATTTTTTGAATGATTTTGCTAAAAAAATAATTACCATTACAAAATATCAAATCACCCGTTTGCAGTTCGTTTCTGATAATTTTATATTTCCGTGGAGGTATTTGTGCTAACTGGTCTAATGTTATTGGTTGGGCCATATTGTTGTGATGTGTTGTTATTGATTTGAACTTTACAAAAAAACTGCAAAAATTGCTCACTAGCTGTTTTATTTTTTACACATCTTCTTTCCATTCAAATCTCACTTGTTTTTTAAGAACTTACATCACATTATAGATAATTGGACATCTACCATAGTGCATAAAAATAGTAAATAATCTGTTTTTAATTCGGGGTAAATGCAATGCTGGAAACTCTTTACAACCTGCAAATCTACTTAGGTAAATAGTGCATTTATTATCTTGCAAAAAATGACAAGGTATTTTATTCACAAGCATTTTGCCACCCATGCTTTTTTCTATATAAGCTTCGTCAAATACTACTCTACTTATACCTAGGTGACGAGCAGCTATATCTGCTTCTGGTGCTTCTACATTTATCATCAGCGTTTTGCAGCAGTTACCACACAGGGTGCAATCAATTTGTGGAGAAATTAAACTATCTAGTTCATAAACTGTATCATCAAGCTCATCAATATTTAATTGTTGTAAATGCTCTACAAAATCTATATTTTCTTGTGCTCTGGCAATAGATTTTATAGCAATTTCTTCCAAATTAGTTTCTATAAATTGATGCTGCATAATGACATTAGTTTTGAATAGTATAAATTATCAAACTATTTGTTGTTAACGCATAGAGCCTACTACTGCTATAAATCAACTTCGTAAAATAACTTGTTTTGATATTAGTTTTCAGCTTATTAGTTTTTAATAATTTTAAATCATATGTAGAAATATTTTTTTTAGCATCAACACCAATAAATTCTTGTTGATGAAAATGTGTACTTGATAGCCCTGGTATTGAGTATTTATTTTTTAAAGCACCGTAGTAGTCTAATACGATTAATCCTAGTTGCTGATTATATAAAAACAATTTTCTATCTATATCTTTTAAATAACTCATCGGAACATATTTATCAAAATCGAATAACATTCTAAGGTCAACAGTTTCCTGTAACACAGTTCCGAAGTCGTCTATTTTCTTGAGCTTATATGCTACTTCATCAAATAACCAGATATTATTATCATAGCTAGAAGCTATAATATTTACCTCACTCAAATTCTTTTTTCTTAAATCAACTGTATTAATAACATTAAAAAATCTATCTAATACAACAATGGTAGAAAAATCTTTATAATACACTAATATTTTTAATGGGTTTGATACATCAATTAAGCTGATATTTCCAAAATGCTTGGTATCATTAAAAGATGCAACACTGTCATACTTGTCATTTAGTTTAATAATTTGATTTGATGTAGTAACCAAATAAATATTGCCTAAATTATCAATTTCAATATTATTAAAATTTCCACTGAGTGTTTTAAAAGTTGTTAGGTGTAAAGTAGAATCGTTCGCAGTTGCAGACTGAAATAAAAAAAAGATAGAGAATAATAGAAGTATTAGTTTTCCCATTTCTTTAATTCAAATGTTTCGCCATCGAATACAGCATAAGTGAAGTTTCTAATCCAATCGCCAAGATTAATGTAAGTACTATTAGTAGTAAGTTGAATCGTTAAAGGCAAATGTCTGTGTCCAAAAACAAAGTAATCATAGTGTTCTTTTTGCAGTACTTCCTTGCAATAAATAACAAGCCATTCTTTATCTTCTCCTAAAAATATTTCATCACTATTACCGGTCTTTGCACGACTCTTTCTACTAAAATAATTTGCTACTCCAATACCAATACTTGGGTGTGCAAAACCAAACATCCATTGGCAAATTTTATTTCTAAATATCTTCTTTAAAAATTTATACCCTTCATCTCCTGGACCTAAACCATCTCCATGTCCAACATATATTTTTTTATCAAAACGTTCAAATACTTTGGGATGATCATACACGGGAATGTTTAATTCTTTCTCAAAATATCCGCTCATCCACATATCATGATTGCCAACAAAAAAATGAACTGGTATGCCTGCATCTGTAAGTTCTGCAAGTTTTCCAAGCAATCTCACATATCCTTTAGGTACAACATTTTTATATTCGTACCAAAAATCAAACAAATCACCAACAATAAAAATTTCCAGTGCCGTATGCTTTATAGATTCTAAAAAAGCAACTATTTTTTTTTCACGCATCAGACTTGCTTCATAGTTAGGGGCTCCTAAATGAAAGTCTGAAAGAAAGTATATTTTTTTCTGAGAGGATTGCAAGCTTATCTATTTTTCTTTTCTTCTATATACTGCATTACATCTCCACTGGCTACTATGGGCTTATTAGCAATTTCACCACTATACCAATAAACCCAGGCTTTTACTGACTCATTATTTACAAGAATATCTTCTACAGTTCTGTGATATAGTTGTGTTTCATTGCCTTCTACATTCACACCTTCATAATCGTCTAGTTGTGCAATGGCAAAGTCAAAAGCTTCGCGATGCTTTATTTCGTATAATTCCCCAATAATATATTTATCCTCGCTCGTTGGTACTGCTACTGGGTAATCACCCATATCAACCAATAGGCCTTTTGCCCTTGCATTACCTACTAATGTAAAGTACTTACTAACATAATGATACGCATCAGAATGAAAGCCACTTCGCAATGACCCATAAACAAACAACTGAACTATTGCATTTTGTTTCATGAAGCAAAAGTAACAGAAAACCTTACTAAAATTGAATCAACTATTTTATTCAGAAATTTTTGCTTTGGGAGTAAAGGTTACAGAAGAAAAACAACATTGCTATTAAAAATGCTCTTTTGTTTATTAATGTTATTGCATTCTATTTTAGTGATGCTAAGTCTATCACAAAACGATAACGCACATCGCTCTTTAACATTCTTTCGTAAGCTTCATTAATATAATCCATATTAATCACTTCTACTTCCGATACTATATTATGCTCCGCACAAAAATCAAGCATTTCCTGTGTTTCGGCAATGCCACCTATCAAAGAACCAATAATACTTCTTCTTTTCATTATCAGTGGAAAAGCATGAACAGGTGTTGCTGCTGGCGGCACTCCTACAATAATCATTGTGCCATTTACTCGCAATAAGTTTAAGTAGGTATTATAATCGTGTTGAGCCGAAACAGTATTTAATATATAATCGAAGGAGCTGGCTAAGCTGCTCATTGTTGATTCATCACTTGTTAATGCAAAATGATGTGCACCAAGTTTTAAAGCATCTTCTTTTTTATTTGGGGATGAGCTTAGCATCGTTACTTCTGCACCAAATGCAACAGCAAATTTAACTGCCATATGCCCGAGGCCTCCTAGCCCTAATACAGCTACTTTATCTCCTTTTTTAACACCAACATATCTTAATGGAGAATAAGTTGTGATACCGGCACATAACAGAGGTGCAACACCAGCAAGTAGTAACTTATCAGATACTTTTAACGTGTATTTTTCATCTACAACAATTTGTGTGGAGTAGCCACCATAAGTAAGTTGACCATCTTTATCTATGCTGTTATAAGTACCAACCATTCCTGTATCGCAAAACTGTTCTAATCCTTGTTCACAGCTAGGGCAAGTTCTGCAAGAATCTACCAGGCAACCTACACCAGCTAAGTCTCCTACTTTAAAATTTTTAACGTGATGACCAACTGCTGTTATTCTACCCACAATTTCGTGACCAGGCACCATTGGATAAATAGAGTTGCCCCACTCTCCACGTACTTGATGAATATCTGAATGACAAACGCCACAATAAAGAATTTCTATTTGCACATCGTGTGGGCGAACCTCTCTTCTCTCGAAACTAAATGGTGCTAATGGCGATGTTGCCTCTTGTACTGCATATCCTTTTGTTATTGACATAGTATATATTTTTATTTTGATTACAAAGAACGTTTTAAAAAATCGTCAATCAAATGAAGTGCTGAATATTGCTTAAATTTTACTAAAAGAGTAAGTGTAACTATTGCTGAAATAATTTATGAGTAGACCGATAACAAGAAAATGAGTAGCTGTTTTATGATTCAAAACTTTCGTTCCCGCACATTGCCTAAATCTCATTACTTTTATGTTCTAAAGAAAACAACAATGAAAAAAATATTATTTACATATTTTGGATTACTTGTAAGCACTGCATTCTCTCAATCACAGCCAAAAAACTATACTAATCTGGTTGAAAAAGAACTAAAGAAAGTAATTGAATGGCGAAGAGATTTGCATCAGAATCCTGAACTATCAAATCGTGAATTTAGAACACAAGAAAAAGTGTTTAATCATTTGCAAAATTTAGGCATAGAAGCCAGAAAGCTTGCCAAGACTGGTGTTGTAGGTATTTTAAGAACCAATAAACCTGGGCCTGTTATTGCACTTCGTGCAGATATGGATGCACTACCTGTTGAAGAAAGAAATAATTTATCTTTTAAATCAACGGTTAAAACCACCTATAATGGTAGCACAGTTGGTGTTATGCATGCTTGTGGTCATGATGCTCATGTAGCAATGTTAATGGGCACTGCCGAAGTTTTAAGTAAACTTAAAAACGAATTAAATGGAACCATCGTTTTTTTATTTCAACCAGCTGAAGAAGGTGCTCCTAATGGAGAAGAAGGTGGTGCAAAATTGATGATTAAAGAAGGCTGCTTAGACAACCCCAAACCCGATGCTGTATTTGGAATTCATATAGAAAGCTTTGGAGATAATGGAAAGATTTATTACAAACCAGAAGCATTTATGGCCAGTGCAGATTTATTCACTATTAAAGTAAAAGGGAAACAAAGTCACGGTGCATATCCTTGGGATGGCGTTGATCCAATTGTTGTTTCGGCCCAAATAATTCAGGGATTACAAACTATAGTAAGCAGGCAAAGCGACCTTACCAAAGCTCCCGTTGTTATAAGTGTTGGTAAAATAAACAGTGGTGTAAGATTTAATATTATTCCAGAAGAAGCAATGATGGAGGGTACTATAAGAACACTCGATAGCAAAATGAGATTAGCTGTTTTTGATAAAATAAAAACCACTGCAACTAACATTGCTGCTGCAAGTAGTGCAACTGTTGAAGTGAATTTTGAAACCAAAACATTGGTAACATATAACAATCCTAAGTTAGTAGAAAAGTCTTTGTCATCGTTACAAATTGCTGCTGGAGGAAAAGAAAATGTATTGCCTTGGACCTGGGTTATGGGAGCTGAAGATTTTTCTTTTTATGGCGAGAATATACCTGCTTTCTTTTTTTATTTAGGTGCTAGAAATCCTACCCTTAAAATGGAAGAAGCTCCAAGCCATCACACTCCGGATTTTTATATTGATGATAGTAAATTAGATTTTGGTATTAAAGCTTTTTGCCAGTTGGTTTTTGACTATGGAAAGAATAAATAATTCTACTATTGCTTTATTCCATAAAGGCTGCCACCCTTTGCAAAAAGTTTATCAATTTTCTTTTCAACCTCAGCATTTTTTTTAAGCACAGGTGCATGATGAGGTTTAATTTTTGCGTCAATAATCAATGGACCTTTGCAACCCCAGTGCTTATTTTCAATAAATTCACCAACACCATATATATCGTTTGCAGGGTTACAACGAGTGAATGTTACCCAAAGAAAATTATTTAAAGTTGCTGCAGTAAAAGAAGCATCATCACAAATAATAATAAAAGGCAATGAAGATAGTTTTGAGCAATGAGACATCAATTGTTCCTGCAAATGGGTAATTGCAAATTCATTGCTTCCAGTTTGCAATGCCACCACACCTGGCATACAGAGTTGTGCATTTTCAAAACCTCGCAATTCTTTTAATTCTTGTGGCACTTCTTTACATAGCTCTCTTTTTTTATCGCCATAGGCTGCAAACACAACTTTGCTTCCCGCATTTAACCCTGTACCACTATAATCAAGTGTATCAATTGTTGTATTGGTATAAAAGTGAACATCTCTTGTTAAATCAATTCTCTCTAAAACAAATTCAAAATATGTTTGAATATGGTGAGTTGAAAGTTGGTTGGTCTCATCTGCTGTGATAAATAAAAATTTAGCCAAACTAAGTTGTCCAGTACCAAGAATATGATTAGCAATAGTGAGTAGTTCAGCCGGCTTTTTTGTTTGCATATACGGTGTGTAACGCTCACTTCCAATAGCAATTAATAGTGGGTGCACACCAGCAGCATCAACAGCATTAATTTCTTTTAACCCTGGAATTTCTTGAGGTATAGCATCTCCAGTTAATTCATGAATGAGATTACCAAAACTGGTATCTTCTTGTGGTGGACGACCTACAACTGTGAACGCCCAGATAGCATTCTTTTTTGCATATACTTTATGCACTTTCATCACAGGAAAAGAATGTTGCAAAGAATAATATCCCAAATGATCTCCAAAAGGACCCTCTGGTTTATTTTCATTGGGGTATACTTCACCCGTAATAACAAAATCGGCATCACTACTAATACAAAATCCATCATCATAAAAGTAACGGAATCTTCTACCACCAATTACTCCAGCAAAAGTCATTTCACTAATTCCTTCCGGCAAAGGCATTACTGCTGAAAGTGAGTGTGATGGGGGACCGCCAACAAAGCAACTTACTTTTAATGGTATTCCTTTTTTATTTGCCTTTGTTTGATGTACTCCAATTCCACGATGCAATTGATAATGCAACCCAATTTCTTTATTTAGCTCATACTCATTACCCGTCAACTGAATTCTATACATGCCCACGTTCGATTTCATAATGCCAGGTGCATCACTATCTTCTGTATAAACCTGAGGTAAAGTAACAAAAGCACCCCCATCTTTTTGCCAATGCTGAATAAGTGGCAAATCGGATATTTTTATTTCTTCGTGTAATATGGGTTTATTAATAGGATTCTTTAGTGGCAATGCTTTCAAGGCTGCCAGTCCTGTGGTAAAATTATCAATGGGATGCTTAATGGCAGCCATTGGATTTCCTTTTAATTGAATGAGTTTTTGAACCTGCGAAAAGGTTTTTCTAAAGATGAACTTACTTCTATCGATTGTTCCAAAAATATTTGATGCTGCACGAAATTTTGAACCTTTAACATGCTCGAATAAAATTGCTGGCCCTCCAGCCTCAAACACTCTTAAATGAATAGCAGCCATTTCTAAGTATGGGTCAACTTCCTCTTTGATACGAATAAGATGTCCATTCTTTTCCAGGTCTAGTAAGCATTGTTCAAGTGAAGAATAATTCATTAGTGTAAATATCTAAGTTGCAAAGTTGCTACTATAATTAATTGCTTTTATATGTTGTTTTACTAATTGCGGTTTTCTTAACAATGAAATTATTTCTATAGAATAGTCTCGAATCATAGACATTAAAAAAGCCCTGCAATTGCAGGGCTTTTTTAATGTGTTTATAACAAGAATTTCTTATTTCTTTTTAAGCATTTTAAATTCAAGTCTACGGTTAATAGCACGAGCATTTTCATTTTCTGTTCCATCATCATTAAGCTCTTTTTCGATAGGGCAACATTTACCATATCCTTTCGTAGATAATCTTGTAGCATCTACAGCATATTTAGAAACTAGATATGCTTTTGCATTATCAGCACGTTTTTGACCTAATGCCAAGTTGAATTTC
>CANGOT010000085.1 GCA_947455425.1 Chitinophagaceae bacterium
ATGGTGTAGTAGTACTTCCATTGCTATTAATAGTATAAAAATCTGCATTACTACCATCAGCTAACACATTGATGTTACCAGAAGTAAATACATAATATTTAATTGTTAGACCCGAATAACTGGGGATGTACGCAAGATAACTTGTGCCACTTGCAGCAGCCATTGCAGTTACAGTAGATGTTGTGAAATTATCACTACTATACCTCATATATACTCTTTGACCAATTGAGAAAGCACCAGAAATTGTAGCATTAACAAGGTAATTGTTCTGCAGCAAAACTTTATCGCCTGAAGGTTTAGAAACTGCTGTAACTGTTTGAATTGGCCCTTGAACTCTATGACAAACAAAGTTGGTTTGGGCGTTTATACTTGGCACTTTAAAAACATAATTGTCCGTAGTATTAGGACAATTTATAAACCACCCACCTAAGTTACAGTTTGTATTACCAATAGCTATTGTCTGTGACAATAGAGATGAGATGTCTTTATCAGAGGCTACAGCACAGGTAGTATTAGGGCCCATTTGGATATTGCTATTTCGTACTAATCTAAAATACCTGTTACCAGTACCTAATGAATTTAAAGTTAATATTTGTGAAGTGCCAAGTGAGGGAGTCATTAGAGTTACACTTGTCCCTGTTACAAAATCTTGAGACCCCCCACTTCCGCCAATTAACCCAGATTGACAAAACCCGATGTTAAAACTGAGTAAAAAACAAATAATCAATATTGTAATATTTGATTTTGAAGTAAATTTCTTTTTCATATTTGAAGGTTTAGTTTAATATTTTATTTACTTTATTGTGGTAGTTTATAGTTAGTTGGTATTAATTAGATTAATTAAAAGTAAGGGATTTCATAACAACTGTTAAATTTTCAAAAAAAAATAATACAGGTCACTACGTTTAATCAGCAAGAGTATCAGTTTTTTGAATATGCTTTTATTAACAAATAGCTAAATCCATTGTATGTATGTAGTGAAATTTTTATAGTATTTCGGCAACAAATTGTAGTTCGTCGAATGCTGTTTCATTTAGAAAATTGTGGCAAACAGTTATAGCATAAATGAGCATTGTAGCACCTGATTTTATTGCTTCTTCAAACTCTTGTACTAGCTGTGGCAAATAGACTAATTTGTCTTTTTTGCAAACAGCAATTTGCTTAGGCTATATATAGCCCCAATAATGACAAACCATATGTTGTACGAAGCCCTTCTCATTGTCATTTTAATGCTTTCATTTTTTCTTCGGTAATAATTTGATTGCTCTCAATTACTTTAACTGTAGGTGGTTCTGAAAATTTGTAAGCCTTTAGTTCTTCAATTAACTCGTTAAACTCATTGCTAGTAGCAACTACAACATTGTCGAGTCCGATAACATCACCACTTTTAATTTTAGCCTTAACACTTTTGGCTTCATTTACTTCAAGTGTCACTAAATAACTTAACGCTTTTCTATGAACATACTTTAGAGCAATTGCTTCTAAATCTGCTTGTTTATATCGTTCTCTTAAACTTGTTTTTGCGGAGATACAAATTGGTCCTCTTTCTGTTGTATAAAACATTAAGTCATAAATTACATTCGGGACAAACGCAACTTTTGCACTTATATAAAGTGGTAAAATATTTTCTCTCGCAAACAATGTAGCTAAAATATATTCAAATATTTTTCCGTTCAAGTTATTATTTCCTTCGGGATGTTTTTGATAAGCGTTCCAATATGTTGTAATGTAGTCAGATGGTTTTTTATACTTGACATCCAAAAAACTAGGAAACAAACTGTCAAAAACAACTTCAGCTTTGTTATTTATCCCTACTGTTATGCCTAATTGGTTTAATTTATTCATTTGAGAGAATTAATTCTAAAATTTTGTTTGCTGTTGCTTGAATTGCAGGCACAGCAACGGAGTTTCCAAATTGCTTATAAGCAGATGCGTCTGCAACTGGTATGATATAATTGTCAGGAAAACCTTGCAATCTTGCCCATTCACGGGGTGTCATTTTGCGAATTCCTTCTCTATTTACGATACCTTTTATATGTGTTGTAGGTGTATAGTCTGTAATCCGATTGTCAATAATTAGGTTTCGTTCTCTGCCCATTCCCCCTACAACTATTGCATTTGCAATGCCATCATTAGGAATAATTGCATACCCAAAACCGTTTCCTTTTCCTTCGTGCCTTGCTTTATGATTTATTAAAGTTTGAACATATTGTGTTGAGAGATAATAGCGAGTTGGAACTACATTTTTTTCTCTAACATTTAAAAACGTGACTTTCTTTTTTAATGGTTTCGGGTATTCAAAATTTGAAATATTTAAGTCCTTACGAAAGCCAACTATATAGATTCTTTCTCTATGTTGTGGAACGCCAAAATCTTTTGCGTTTATAATTTGCGGTTCTGGAACAAAATAGTCCAAGTCGTTACGTAAAACATTTAAAATTGTTTCAAGTGTTTTGCCTTTATCGTGACTTCTCAAACCTTTAACATTCTCAAGGAAAATTGCTTTGGGCTTGTGTTTTTTTATAACTTCCGCAACATCAAAAAACAGTGTGCCTCTTGTATCGTCAAAGCCTCCACGTTTCCCTGCAATTGAAAATGCTTGGCAAGGAAATCCTGCACAAAGCAAATCGAAATTGTCAGGGATATAACTTTTTACTTGTTCTTTTGTAATGTCGCCAAATGGCACTTCACCAAAATTTGCTTTATATGTTTTTTGTGCTTCTTTATCCCACTCACTTGTAAAAACGCACTTTCCTCCCAAGTTTTGCATAGCAAGCCTAAAACCACCAATGCCAGCAAATAAATCAATAAACTTAAAGGTGTAATTAGCGGGTGTAGGAAATGGCACATTTTCAACTTCAAAAAGAAATTGTTGTAATGCTTCTTCTGCTAGAATATTGGTATTTTCTTCGTCTAGTTTGTAGCTTACATATTCTTTCAAAACATTGATAGCATCTGTTTTATAATGTTTTGAAACTCCATTATGAATGTTATGAAGATAGTGTGTAAGCACAGCTTTTTTATTGTCACAAGGCTCTATAAGTCTAACTTGAAAGCGTTTCCCGTCAAACTCATCAATACTTATTTTTTCTTTTAACATAATTTTTTGCTCAGAATTTAACTGGTTGCAAAATACTAAAGTTTTTGTCAAATAATGGCTAAAAGTTGATAACTTGTCTTTCAGTTAAATGCTGAGAACTTTCGACCGTAGGGTTTCGTACAACGGGCAGGGCTTGCTGCAGGGCTGGAATTCATTGCTCGTCTGCCCGGAACCGCTGCTGATTAAAGATATAAAAGTACAAGTTAACAAACAAAAGCCCAACAATGTACGTCCAGCCCAGATGAAGCACAACAGCGATAAAATGCCCAATTGCTCCAATGTCCAGCCAGCCTTGCAGCAAACCCAATGTTGGCAATATCTGTTAAGTTACTAATACGCTGCACAGTGTATGGAATGGTATCAAGCCCATCACCATATTTTTTAACATACATAAAAATGCCCACTAAATTGCTGGCAGCAATTTCTTCGGTGTGGGTAACCCAGCTGGTAACGTATAACGAAACAGCCACAACTATTAAAACCAACAATCCCATTGCCCCAAAATTCCAGGCTTCCTGATCGCTTATTTTTATTTGCCAGTAACGCAAAGCGGTATAATGTTTTTTTGTAGATACAGGGTCGCCAACACCAATAACATCTACCTGATTTTCCAGCTCGTCATTTTTTTTGCGGGTTAAATATTTCATTTTTTTGCCATAGAAATAACTGATAATACTTACCGGAATCAATACACTCAAACAAATCAAAACAACTTTTGTATCATAAAAACACAGCAGTATTAAAGAGCCAATAATATTATAGGCAGCTTCTATCACATAAACCAAATCATATTCTAAAAAATCAACAAACTCTCTTGCCAGATTGCTGTGTGCACTTAGTTTAGAAATATCTTTTTCATCATACTTTCTGTTCAGTAACCTACTAACGAACGAGGTGTAAATGCCTGTATAAGTTCTGGTATCAACCCTGTGTCTGATGGTGCCAACAACAATCCACAATAAGTAAACCCCAATCAACTCATACAAGCCAGTATTATGCCCATAAATTAAACCATCAATAGCCCTGCCCAGAAAATAAGGTTGCATCAGCAATGCCAGCATTTCAATAGAAAACAAAACATAGGTTAACCCAAGCTGCCATTTGTGCTTTTTAAAAATTGCAATAAACATTTGTAGTTTGGGCATTGTGTTGCTTTTTGTAAAAATAAGAAGATGCTACTATGGAAAAACATTTCGTTTTGTTCAGTTTTGCTTTTTGCTTTTATCTCTCTCACAAGTTCTGTTTTGTAAATAAGTATGTGAATGTAAAAGGGTGTCTTGTTGGTTAAATAAAAAAACTCTTTCAAACATTAGCAAATCTCGCCACACAATAAGTAAAGGTCTTAACAAAAGACTTGTCTTTTTTACTGTAAACCTTGACTTTCCCTGTTATTAACAAGTCAGAAATGATTTGTTTATTTGGGATATAAATGATTTCTGTAGTGTCGTTTTTTAAGCTGTTTGTTTAAAAAATACAAGTGTTTGTTTAACTGTACTTTCATCGGGCTGCTTTTGAATATATTTTTGCTATTTTGATCCAGCAATTACAACAGGTTCTTTGCAATCTTTTTATACCAAATGATGGTGAAATGTAATATCTCTTTTTAGAGGGTCAATTTGAAATGGCGAACATAGGTCAGTTTGAGTAGTAGTTGTATTCAAATAACTTAACAACAAAAATTTATCAATAATAATGGAGTCCAGCGACCATTTTTAAAAACGGGGCGAAACCGAAAAGCCACACGAGTAGGATTCAAAAAATAAAAAAATGAAAAAAGTACTGTTTTTTTCTTTGTTAGCTAGTCTGGCAATAATGATTAGTTCTTTTAAACCATCTTTAAAGACAGACTACGGGCCCTGGCAAAGAATTTCTTGTTATGGCGGAATTGAATTTTGTACAAAACGTGTTAGTAATGAGCCGCCAATGTATGAATGGAAGGTCAAGATTCGGAACAATTACAGAACAACGGTAAATTTCGGTTTTGAAATTAAAGAGGGCTCGGTAAATGCTACAAGAACAACCAATCGAACTACAATTAAAGCTGGAGAAGTCTTTGAAACGTATCAATATTTGTATGATGCTAACAACGTAAAGTTATTTTTAGATAAATTACGTTTTGGCGATGATTATGGAAAATATGCACCTTGTGATATACATTAGTTTAACAGAGAAAATGTGAAAATATTTCAGTTGAAGATTGATAATTTATTATCAATCTTCAACTTTTCATATAAGTTGAAATTTATTTATTGGTGTCACAAAAATGTGGTAAAATGGGCTCAGTCGCCTTAATATGGTAACTTGATCGAAAATGATATCAAAAACCAATCTTACAAATAGAGGCTTAAATTTTTTGAAAAAAATTGAAATTGTTCAAAAAGATTAACTGATGGATTTTATAGAAAATCGGTGTAATGAGAAATTATTTATCAGTACTTGATATTCTCATTCTGGTCTTCATACTGTCTAATTGCACCTAATCATCTAGTCAGTTCTCAATCATGTTATGCTGATTAATTTTATTTCACAACATACCAATCATCTTCTAGTGATTTAAATAAAATTTTGGAAAAAGATAAATTACTGAACATATATGATAATGGAATGTCGTTAAAAATTAATTCGCCTTTTTCAATTATATCTTTCCAATTTAATTTAATTACTGGACTCCAGTCAGGTGATAGAAAAAAAACTTGTTCTTGCTCGAAATTGGGTAGGCCTTCTTTTTGTGATATTATTTCATGGAACTCCTGATTGGGCGAATTAATTTTTGGAAGATTCATCACGTATTTAAGTTTGTCGAGGGATGGAAATTTTATATAAAAGTCATCTATCATATTTTTATCACTTAATTGTATTAATGAAGAACATAATGCGGGATGCTTCAAATCCTCAATAGCTCTAAACAACGCGAGGTAAGATTCCTGTGTAACATTGCACAAACTTACAATCTCATAAAATATACCTTGAGATATTATTGAATCCAAGATTGGAATCCAGTGATAAGAAATTCGATCCTTTACAAAATCTTTTGCTTGTAGTTTCAAGTTTAATTCCACGAGTTTTTTTTTAAGTAAAAGTTTATTACTATCCATTTATGAATATTTTGTTAATTTTATTTTTAATTGATAGTGAGACTTTAACATAAATCTCTTTGATTCAAAATTATAAAACTGTTTTAGCCCCAATTCTAAAGACCTTATATTTAACAATTGATTTTAAAATTATCTACAGTTAATAATGAATAAGAAATACCGTCTCATTTTTATATTTTGTTGCTTTATATCAGTAGCATATTCACAAGAAAAATTTTCATTAAATGATTTTTTTAAATTCAGCAAATTCAGTAGTTACAGTGATTATGAAAAATTTTCTATTGAATATCATTACACACTTTTTAATTCAAATCTTGCTGAAAAATATGATTATGATGAACTAGGGTTTATAACTAGAACCAAGCTTAAAAAATTTAATCACCTCAAGAATAATGACAGTCTATTGTTTAATAAATTTTTCAAAATCTTCGCAGACGGAAAAAGAACTAATGAATCCAATAATCATTTGTCATTTTACAAAAATAGCGTTTGTCTATTAATTAAATTTTCAACAACGTCTAGAGTTGTAGGGTACAACTACTTGATAGAATTTATGCAAGAATGCAGGGATGGAAATTTTAAAAATATTTCTTGTGACACTGCCTACGAGTCAGATTCTGATAAAATTGATTGCGAATTTAAAAAAGGAGTATACTCTATTAAATGTTCAGTAAGAAGCAAAAATGACTATAATGGCAAAAAACAAAAAAATAACTCAGTAAATACTTATGAAATAGTTTTTATTAAAAAATTTAGAAAATGATAATTTTCGGTTAATTATCAATCTCTAATTGACTTTTGTATAAATCTTTAATTTCTTTTAATAGTTCCTTATTATCCTGAGAAGACGGCTCTCCTAACAGGAGCATCTGGATTTTTTCTTTGAATCTTAAATTTTCGTCCCCAAAATCTGAGACATATACACTGACATCATTATCCTTATAAAATAAAATCAAGAAAATATCCATATCAATGGATGAAATTTTATTAATAGGAGCCTCCATTCTAACTCTATAAAAGGTTGTATCGGTCTTATAACGAACGGTTACAGACAGAAATCCGGAATTATCTACGTGCAAGGGAGTATCTATGGTCATAGTTCCGTCAAATTTCCAATCCATTTTTGAGGTGGTCGACAAAACTAAATTCAGTTTCTTTATGAACATATCTCTTGCAGATATTGTTTTTTTGGGAATTTCAAGTTCAGTATTCCTTTCTTTAATTTCCAGTCCATTTTCATCAATTTTAATTTGCTCTTCACCTTTTTTAACAAGAAAACAAAGACAATTTTCAGAATCATAATCAAAAATTTTATCATAAATTGGAGGCAAAACTTCTACCCCAGAAGTATTAATAACTCCAATTTTTTTTCGAACATGCACTATGGCCCAATTTTTTTTAACTTCACCAAAGGCTTCTATTTTATCATAATTTGGTTTCACAATCTCTTTGCCTACAGTGTCTATGAAGCCAAATTTTCTATTCTTTTGAACTTTTGCCCATCCTATATTATATTCATTAAAATAGTCGATACGCTGGTACACTGGAGCTACTACACTTTTTCCAAAGGAATCAATAAATCCATAAAGTGAGCCTTTCCTGACCATTGCCCATTCTTTCTTAAAGTCCGAAAAGTCGAGTATCAAATCATATATCGGAGTTACAATTTCATACCCATTTTTATCAATAAAACCAATTTTACCGTCTTTATGTACGGATGCCCAATCAGCTTTATAAACTCCAAAACTATCAACCGTATCATAAATGGATTGTGAAAAAGAAGTAATTACTGCGAGGGATAAAGAATAAAACAAAATTAACTTCATCATATGTTATAGATTTTTTTAATGAATTGAGTTTTCTTTAAATTAGCTTTTTGTATTTCTATAATGAATAGAAAAATTATGTTTTATCAAAAGCGTTGTTAAAAAATATTTGAACTCTTTACTCATTCCATCATCTCTTAGGTAATAGGAAGTAGCACCTCTGTATACTTTTCCATATTTTTTACCCAACAAAGGAATATTTGAGAAAATACGATTACAATCAAAACAAATGTTTATCTGAGCTACAGGTAATTTTTTTAGATAATAAATAATTCCAAGATGAGGAAGATAGCAGTCACGTGTTCCTCCTCCAAAGGAGTTGGAATCTGCAAATTTTTTATTAAGGGTAGAAATATCGGTTTGACTTAGTGTAACTTTTCGATATATTTTATGTGCAAGTTTCCCATCAGAGTTAATTATATTAGATTCAGGTTTATCAGGCTCAAAATCATACATAATTACATTGTCATAATTCAGTTGTAAAAATGGATTGGAGTGTTGACCTTTTGTAATGCCTGTAAATAGTAATAGAAATAAGAAAATGTTAAAACGCATATGAGATAAGTAGTTAAATATTTAAAGGAAATAGTATTATAAACTTGCTAATAGATAAATGTAATTAAATAAATATTTCGCCATTATTTTCAAGATTAAATATTTACATATTTACATAAAAGAAAAATTGTAATCAAAACACTTTAACAGCATTTAGATTTTTTAGTGAAGGCTAAATTATCATTTATCAACAAATATTTAAATTAGTATTTTGAATAAAATACCTTGTAATTCTGCTTTTTCCAATCAGCAATGTGTTTTGTCCAGCAGCCTTAGCTTCATCATAATCGCTGCATCCAAATGATTGCCTTCCGTTTCTGACATAAATGAATTCTTTTTTGGGAAATCGATTGTCATCTGAATATGAAATGCTCCTTGCCCCTTTTTGAAATCATTATAGTTTGCATCACAATTACTACAGTTGGAATAAACATAAAAATACTTTAAAACATTGGTTTTACTCTTTAAAGGATTTTCAGTAATCTCCTATTTCTATATGTTATTTCCAACAAAATATTTGCCTAATCCTTAATACATCTAACAGATGCACCACATGCACCACCTAA
>CANGOT010000086.1 GCA_947455425.1 Chitinophagaceae bacterium
AGTATTGAAGACAATGGTATTGGAATGAGTAAAGAAACTGTAAGGAATGTATTCGAAAAATTTTATCGTGCACACACTGGTAATGTGCATGATGTAAAAGGCTTTGGCTTAGGTATGAGTTATGTGAAAACTATTGTTGATGCTATGAATGGAACTATTAAAGTTGATAGCACTTTGGGTAAAGGCACAACATTTATTTTAGAAATTCCCATAGCGGAGAATACATTATAAAACCTTCTACACCTTCAAACTGGCATTCAACCACTCACCATCAAAATGTGTAGGATATTTCTTGTAAAAATTAATAGCAGGTTCATTCCAGTCTAAAACTTGCCAGCAAATTGCATCAAAGTTTTTTTGTTTTGCCTCCCTTATTAAAGCTTCAAAAAGCAATTTGCCAATTCCTCTTCCCCGATATTCATTTGTAACAAGTAAATCTTCTAAATACATTCTTTGTCCTTTCCATGTACTAAATCTAATATAGTATAATGCAAAGCCTACAATTGTGTTGTTCGTTTCTGCCACAAATGCCCACCACACAGGGTTTGCACCAAAGCCACTTTCTATAAAATGCTCTATATTAACTGTAACTTCATCAGGGGATTTTTCATAAATAGCCAACTCTTTAACAAGCTCTAAAATTCTGCTACAATCCTCTTGATTCGCTTTTCTGATGTTGATAGATGTATTCATGAAAAATGTAATAGATTTTTTACAAATCTATTACAAACTTTCATCAGAATTTGTTGTTATGTATCGCTATAATTCTTTCTCAAAGTAATTATTCACAAAAGCGTGTTGTTGATTTTCGGTCATTTTATCTGCTTGTTTAGTTTCAATTTTTACCTTGTCAAATAAATGATTCCCTTTTATAGTGTTATGCAATTCAACCTTTGCATCAGTTGGTCCAAACAACAAAACATTATCATAGGTTAAAATAATATCAGATAGCTTTTTGTAATATTCTCCTTGTTCGTGCTGTTCTTTATTATGCATCAAATGTTCGCCTTTATTTAAGCTTGCTTCTTTTTGTTGGTGCGTAAAGCTAGAATTAACTGTTCTTGTTTCAATAGGATTTACATTAAATTCCATGATGTTGGCAGATGAATGATCCATCCAGATGCCTACTTTTTTATTTATTTTCATTTTGATTTTTATTTTTTGCGAATAAGTTTTCACATGGTGTAAAAGTCTTCAATCCGTGTCTAATAAGTATTATAGAACTAAATTAGATAGTTATATAATTCACACTTTTCAGTCAAGCAGTCTTTTATCGATTTTTTTGAAACTAATAAAGTTTATGGTTGATAGACGAAAACAAAATCCTTGAATCTCAAACAAACCAGCCGCCCTATATTTGCCACATTATCAAAAATAAATTTTTATGGCTAGTTCACACATTCAACAACTCTTAGGCGATAAAGCTGAGTATTTATTGAATCACACAAGTAAAACTATCGACAAATCTCAACTGCATTTGCCAGGTGCTGATTTTGTTGATAGAATTTTTATAAATAGTGATCGTAATCCTCAAGTATTAAAAAATCTACAGTCTATGTATGGTACTGGGCGATTGGCTAATACTGGTTATTTATCAATTCTTCCTGTTGATCAAGGTATAGAACATAGTGCTGGTGCAAGTTTTGCGAAAAATCCTTTATACTTCGATCCAGAAAATATTATTAAATTGGCTATCGAAGGTGGTTGCAATGCAGTTGCTACAACTTTTGGTGGACTTGGTTTTATGGCTCGTAAGTATGCTCATAAAATTCCAATGATTGTTAAAATAAATCATAATGAGTTTTTAACGTATCCTAATAAATTCGACCAAATCATGTTTGCTTCTTTAAAGCAATGTTGGGATTTAGGTGCAACTGCTGTAGGTGCAACTATTTATTTTGGTAGCGATGAAAGTACGCGTCAAATTCAAGAAGTAAGTAAAGCTTTTGAAATGGCTCACCAACTTGGTTTACCAACTATTTTGTGGTGCTATTTACGTAATCCGGCATTTAAAAAAGATGGTGTTGATTACCATGTTTCTGCCGATTTAACTGGTCAGGCAAATCATTTAGGGGTTACTATTGAAGCAGATATCATCAAACAAAAATTGCCTGAAAACAATGGTGGATATAAAGCTTTAAACACTAAAGAAAGTGCTTATGGTAAAAATGATGAAAGAATCTATACGCAATTAACAAGCGAACATCCAATTGACCTAACACGTTACCAAGTTGCTAATTGCTATATGGGACGTGCAGGATTAATTAATAGTGGTGGTGCAAGTAGTGGTGCAAGCGATATGGCTGAAGCTGTTACAACAGCCGTTATCAACAAACGTGCTGGTGGAATGGGATTAATTAGTGGAAGAAAAGCATTTCAACGCCCAATGAACGAAGGTGTTGGTATATTAAATGCAATTCAGGATGTTTATTTAGATAACTCTGTTACAATTGCCTAATTGGTGCATATTATTTTATTAAAAGGAGAGGCTCTGGCTTCTCCTTTTTTATTGGATATTACCAAATGATTAACAAGTTTCAAGTCTTAACCCTATTTTTGACAACTTAAATAATTTTAGGATGACACATCCATACACATACATAGACCCCAACGCTAAACTTGCTCCTAATGTGAAGGTAGATCCATTTACTGTTATTCATGGTGATGTTCAAATTGGCGATGGAACCTGGATAGGTAGCAATGTAACCATTATGGATGGTGTGAGAATTGGAAAAAATTGTAGAATTTTTCCAGGTGCTGTATTAGGTGCTGTGCCACAGGATTTAAAATTTGCTGGAGAAAAAACAACTGTTAAAATTGGCGACAATACTACTATTCGTGAGTTTGTAACTATTAACAGAGGAACAGAAGATAGAGGTAAAACTATTGTTGGAAGCAATTGTTTAATTATGGCGTATAGCCATATTGCTCATGATTGTATGATTGGCAATAATTGCATTTTAAGCAATAGTGTTCAAGTTGCGGGGCACGTTGTAATGGGCGATTGGGTAGTTGTTGGTGGCGTAAGTGCAGTACACCAGTTTGTTCACATTGGACAGCATTGTTTTGTGGCTGGTGGTAGTTTGGTAAGTAAAGATGTTCCCCCATACATCAAAGCAGTTCGTAATCCTTTAAGTTATGGTGGTGTGAATAGTGTAGGCTTAAAACGTAGAGGTTTTGATGTAAGCCAAATAAATCATATTCTTGATATTTACAGATATATTTACAACAAAGGCCTCAACACTTCTCAGGCACTTGAATATATTGAAGAAGAAATTAATGCAAGTGACGAGAGAGACGAAATTGTAACCTTTGTTAGAGAAAGTGGCAGAGGAATCATTAAAAGATTCATCAAAGGCAATGGCGATGATTATGCATAGATAGAAATAGCCTTCTATGCTATTTTTCAAAATATGCTAAGCTTCCTCCAACCCATTCTTTATCGAAGTTGTAACGTACACCAATCATTTTTCCTTTACTGAGCCTTGAAAGGTTATTTGTGGCTACAGGTCTGGCTTCTCCCTCTTTCCAAAAATAAAATATTCTTATTTCAGCTTTTGCAGGAATGTCTGGTGTTTCAACCACATTCGCATACTTAACCTTGCGTTGTAAAATCCAGTTTTCGGGGTCGGTAACATTATTAATATCATCGGGCGTAACATCTATTACAACACCTTGTCCCGAGAAGGAGAATAGTGGCTTTAATACATAGTTTTCTAGGTCTTTTGGTATTTCTTTTACTTCATTTAAGAACCACGTTTTAGGAACATAAGGATGATGAATAAAAGGTAGGGTATATTTACTGATTCTGTAAAACCAATTAGGATGTGGTACCCACTCAACATTCAAATCTTCCAACAATATCTTTCCTTTTTCTTGCACATCGGCAGATTGTTGTTGCAAATCATCAAAAATAATTCTGTTATAAATTCTCTTTACTTGTGTTTTAACGCCATCATTTAAGTAGAATAAATCTTTGCCTTCTTTAATTAGTTCAGTCAAACAAACTGGTTTAATGCCAATTAATTCTTGTGTGCAATAAAAATCAATTCTTGTTTTTTGTTCGTGAGGAAACACTTCAAGTAAAATTACATTCTCTTTTTCGTGTTGGCCCAATAACATTTCTCTTAGTAAAGTAGTGTAGGTTTCTTTGGTAAATCCATTTAAGTACACCGAAAAATTTTCGGGAATATCAAAGAATTCTCTTGTAACTGTATCGTGAAATACCTGATAAGCAAATAGAGTAGGAAATCCCTGCATTTCTATAAGTTGTGGTTCAAGTTCTCCATTTTCATTTTCACAAACACCAAAATCAAATGCAATAAAGTCACTGTAAGTTTTATCGTTTGGCACATATACATTTGCAGGAATAGCTTTGGCAGACTTTTCAATGAAATCTGGTTCTAGTATAACATCTACAATACTTTCACAAACATCCAATATTTTATTTGTGAATTCTTTGCTTACAAAAATTGGGGTTTCTGCAACTCTGAATGCCAATGCACCTTCGGGGTAAGTGTTATGTAGTTTATGTAAGTATTGCTCATATTTTTCTTTAGTAAATGCTTCGTTAAATTGCTTGCGAATAGATGAAATCATATATTAAATTTATGAAAGTAAAAATAGGGAGTTTTAACTTAAATGAATATGGATAAACTTATATATCTACCACTTTGCTTCATTGCTCTGGAATCTGTATTTTACTAGTATGTAACTATTGCATATTTATTTGCCTACATCAGAATTTGTGCAATTGTTATGTCAGTTTGTTTTTTCATGAAAATAATTTGTTTGACGGAACACTCGCCCCTGAAAAACTAGCTTAACGCTGCATTAACTTTTAATGCTTACGGATCGGAAAAAGCTTACCAATGAGTACTTATTCTCAGGAATGAGTGATTCGTGGTTAGGAATGAACCGTTCGTGGTCGACCACGAACGACCTGTACTCAACCACAGACTACTTGTTCCTGGGTACAGGTCATTCATTCCCAGGAATGAATGACCTGTGGTTGACCACGATTCACCTGTGGTTAACCACGAACGACCTGTACTCAGCCACAAACAGTTCGTTCCTGAGTACAAGTGGTTCATTCCTGGGAATAGAAGACCATTCCTGAGAACGAGCCATCCGTGGTCGACCACGAATCATCTGTAAAAAGAACATTACAGATATTTCTTATACGTTTGATCTCTTTGCGAAACAGAAACAACATATAAACCGGTTGAAATTGATAGAACGAGGATGGTTGGATTGAAGGCTAAAACCTGATAAATTAGTTTTCAGGAATGTTTATTCTTTCCATAAATAAGGAAACAGTATCACAGACAATGCAATCACCATTGCATCTAATATTAGCAGTAACCCCGTCATTTGCCAAAAACCTTCTTGTATAACACTACTAAATGCAACTACCGAAACCTTCATTAATAATAATAACTGTGGAATAATTACAGGCAAACCCATAATGGCCATTAATGATGCCTGTTGTTTTGCTTTTGCAGCAATGGCAGCTAAAAATGTAAAAACCAAACTCAAACCCAAACTGCCCAAAAAAGAAATGAGAACAAATTTGTATAAATATGCAAAGGGGTTTTCTAAAAAAATAATAAAGATTAAGAGCGATAATGCAGTCATTAATAACATTAGCACAGTGTTGTAAAACAACTTTGCGATAATAAAATCTTTGGGGTTTACAATGCTATAATAATAAATCATTCTACCTTGGCTCTCGGCTAAAAAACTTTTAGCTACAGCATTAATACAAACAAATAGTTGCACAATCCAAAAAAGTCCATTCCATACTTGCTCCTCAGGCTGGCCCATAGTTAGGTAAACAACAAATGTGGTGCTGATAACATATAAAACAATTCCGTAGAAAGTGTGTTGATGACGCGTTTCTAATAAAAAATCCTTTTTTACAAGTGCAGCACTATGTTTGGTGTTAAAAAAAGCCATTAACGCAAAACTAATGCGAATGGGCAAAACTCAATCATCAATTGCCCATTTAAATAAGTTTAAGTTAATGATTAATTCAAATGAAATAATATTGCAGCCTTAATCAATTAGCAAATTAGCGAATGTGCTAATATGCTAATAAAAAGTTTTGAATTTTTAAATTATTTAAACTCAAAAATTATGTGTGGAATAGTTGGATACATTGGACCCAGAGAAGCTTATCCAGTAATTGTTAAAGGACTGAAAAGATTGGAATATCGTGGCTATGATAGTGCCGGAGTGGCATTGATAAATCATGGAATGAAGTTGTATAAAAAGAAAGGAAAAGTTGCCGACTTAGAAGAGAGTATTGTTGGTAAGGATGTTCAAGGACATATTGGCATTGGGCATACACGTTGGGCTACTCACGGTGAACCTAGTGATAGAAATGCTCATCCGCATCTCAGCAATGATGGCAATCTGGCAATGATTCATAATGGAATCATTGAAAACTATGCTGCTATCAAGCAAGATTTATTAAAAAAGGGATACACATTCAGCAGTGATACTGATACGGAAGTATTACTAAACTTTATTCAAGATATTAAGCAAAATAATAACTCTACTTTAGAAGAGGCTTTGCGTGTTGCATTAAAAAGAATTGTTGGTGCTTATTGCATTTTATTAATAGACCAAAATGATCCTGAAACTATTATTGCTGCACGTAAAGGGAGTCCGCTAGTTATTGGTATAGGCAAAGGGGAGCATTTTTTGGCAAGCGATGCCACACCCATCATTGAATATACAAAAGAAGTTGTTTATGTAAATGACTACGAAATTGCCATAGTAAAAGCCGATGAATTAATTCTTAAGAATTTGGGTAATGAAAAGCAAACACCTTTTATCACCAAATTGGATATGGAATTAGCCACTATTGAGAAAGGCGGATACGACCATTTTATGTTGAAAGAAATTTACGAGCAACCCGATACTGTTTTTGACTGTTTGCGTGGGAGATTATTAACCCACAGTGGTGAAATACGAATGGCTGGTATCGATCAGAATATAGAAACACTTTGCAACGCCCAACGTATTGTAATGGTGGCATGTGGTACCAGTTGGCATGCTGGTTTAATAGCAGAATATATATTTGAAGAATTATGTAGAATACCGGTAGAGGTTGAATATGCCAGCGAATTCAGATACAGAAACCCTGTTATAAATAAAGGGGATGTTATTATTGCTATATCTCAAAGTGGCGAAACTGCCGATACTTTGGTGGCACTTGAAAGTGCCAAAGAAAAAGGAGCTTTTATATTCGGAGTAGTTAATGCCGTAGGTAGTAGCATAGCACGTATTAGCCATGCGGGTGCTTATACACACGCTGGCCCTGAAATAGGTGTTGCCAGCACAAAAGCATTTACTGGTCAACTGGCTGTTCTAACAATGATGGCCTTAAGAATTGCACAAGCAAAGGGAACCATTACACACGAGAGATATTCTTTGTTAATGAGAGAGCTAGAAGCTGTGCCCGAAAAAATAAAGGAAATTCTTGCCGATACTTCAAACATAAAAGCCATAGCCGAGAAATATAAAGATGCTCCCGATGCTTTGTTTTTGGGAAGAGGGTTTAATTTCCCTGTAGCTTTAGAAGGAGCTTTAAAACTTAAAGAAATTAGTTATATACATGCAGAAGGGTATCCTGCTGCTGAAATGAAACATGGTCCTATTGCACTGGTAACTGACCAACTTCCAGTTGTATTTGTTGCAACAAAAGATAGTTACTACGAAAAAATTGTAAGTAATGTGCAGGAAATAAAAGCTCGAAAAGGAATGGTAATAGCTGTTGCTACACAAGGCGATACGGTTATTCCGGGTATGGCAAATGATACCATGTTTGTACCTGATGCCGATGAACTGGTTGCTCCATTGTTATCAACTATTCCATTACAATTATTAAGTTATTATGTAGGTGTTGCAAAGGGTTTTAATGTAGATATGCCAAGAAATCTGGCTAAAAGTGTTACAGTAGAATAAACCTAACACATTTAGTAAACAATTTAAACCTTTTCTCTAAGCTGATGACTCTTTTTGAATTATACGAACTTCAACCAACTTTTAATTTGGATAAAAGCCTAGTGAAGCATCAGTATTTTTTATTGAGTAGAAAGTATCATCCCGATTTTATTACGAATGGAACAGATGATGAGAAAAATGAGGCTCTTGAGAAAATTGCATTAACTAATAAGGCATTTAAAGTTTTTAGTAGTCAGGATGAAACCATAAAATATGTTCTACAATTGAGAGGTTTGTTGGATGAAGAGGAAAAATATGCTTTGCCCAACGAGTTTTTGATGGAGATGATGGATTTGAATGAGCAGTTAACCGATGCTAAAATGGAAGAAAATCAATTGTTGATTGACAATTGTAAATTAACAATCAACAATTATCAATCATCAATAAAACATGAAGTTGAAAATATAGTTTCTGCTGAAACGATTGATAACTTTAGTGATTCAGATCTTTTAAAAGTAAAAGATTACTACTTCAAAAAAAAATACCTTAACCGTATTTTGGATAGTATAAAATGATACTGCATATTTGCAGCCCTTGCGAGTTGATTAAGTAATTGATCAATTAATTTGAAATAGCCCAGATGGCGGAATTGGTAGACGCAGCAGACTCAAAATCTGCCGTTCGCAAGGATGTGCAGGTTCGATTCCTGTTCTGGGCACTATAAAAAAAGGCAACTCAAACGAGTTGCCTTTTTTATGGGAGAAGTGACAATGAAAAAGTGAATACCGATAACGTATTTGGGATTCATTCATTTAACTAAAATCATTGAGTATAATATTACTTATTACTCTTTTGCTCAATAGACATCATATAATCAACCAGATTGATTTCAGTTCCAATTTGTAGTTTTTTTCGCAGCCTATATCTGCTAATTTCAACGCCTCTTACAGATATATTAAGAAGCTGTGCAATCTCTTTAGTACTCAGGTTCATATTCAAATAGGCGGATAACTTTAATTCTGTTGGAGTGAT
>CANGOT010000087.1 GCA_947455425.1 Chitinophagaceae bacterium
AATATTGCTTGATGAGTGTAATACAGTTTTTTGCTTGTTCGGCATTGTGGCTGCGATTCATCCATTGCAGTTCTGCATCTGCAAAACTTTGAATACCCAGACTAAATCTACTAATTCCGGCTGCTTTCCAGGCTAATAAATTGGCTTCATTAATATCATCTGGGTTGGCTTCCAATGTTATTTCGGCTTGTGGGTTAATTTTAAAGTGCTGCTTACAAGCATCCAATAAAAAAACAATATCCGCTGTTTTTAAAATAGATGGTGTACCACCTCCAAAATAAATGGTATTAATGGTTTCGGTTAAATAATCTTTTCTGAGTTCAGCTTCTTTTGCAATAGCATGAATAAGCTGTGGAATTTGATGATGTGTTGTAGAAAAATGAAAATTGCAATAGTGACAGGCTTTTTTGCAAAAAGGAATATGAATATAAATGCCTGCCATAGTAATGCGTTTTATGCTACAACAAAGTGCCTTTTAATATTAATGCAGCAATAGAAAAATATATCACCAATCCTGTAACATCTACGAGGGTTGCAACAAGTGGTGCCGATGATGTTGCAGGATCTATTTTGAATTTTTTTAACACTATTGGAATCATAGAACCGCTGAGGGTTCCCCACATCACAATTCCTATTAATGAGAAGAAAATGGTGGCTGCAAGTTTTAACCAATGTATGCCATAATTATACAAATGCAAATTCTGCCAAACTGCAATTCTTACAAACCCAATTACGCCCAGAATAAACCCAAGGGTTAAGCCCGATAAAATTTCTCTACGCATTACAAACCACCAATCTTTTATGGTAAGTTCTTTTAATGCCATGGCTCGAATAATTAAGGTAGCTGCCTGAGAACCACTATTACCTCCACTTGAAATAATCAGTGGAACAAATAATGCCAACACAACCGCTTTTGAAATTTCTGCATCAAAATAGCCCATTGCTGTGGCTGTAAGCATCTCTCCAACAAACAGAATAATTAACCAGGTAGCTCTTTTTTTAATTAGTGAAAAAAAAGTTGTTTTAACATAAGGATAATCCAAGCCTTCAACACCTCCAAAGTTTTGAATTTCTTTTGTGTCTCTTTGTTCTGCAACATCCAACACATCATCAACCGTTAAAACTCCTAATAAAATATTATCGGCATTTGTTACAGGCAATACAACCCTATCATATTCTTTAAACTTTGCAACAGCATCTTCTTTTGTATCTGTCATTTTAAGTGCTACACAAAATCCATCTAGAATATCGGCTACTTTTTTTTGAGGGTCGTTCAGCACAAACCTTCTCACAGGAATATCGTCAATTAAACGACCATCTTTATCAACCACATAAATCACATTCGCTGTTTCGCTATCTGTATGATTTTTTCTTAGATGTTCGTTGGCTTGTGCAATGGTTGTTTCTGTTTCAATGGTGGCAAAGTCGGTATTAATGAGCCTTGCAACACTATTGTCTGGATAGCCAAGAATATCATGCACTTCATCTTTGCATTTCTCGTTTAATAATTCAAGTGTTGCAGAGCGTTCAACTCCTTTTAAATAGGAATAGAAAGCAATACGATCATCCGAGCTTAATTCATTTAATATATAAGAAGCCTTTGCTTTTGCAATGGCTTTGATAATTTTTTTTTGAAGAATAAAATCTAAATATGGAAAAACTTTGGTTTGTGTAGCCGAAGGCAAGGAATTAAATCCTTTTAAAGATGTATCAAAAGGTACATCGGTTAACATTTTTGCAACTTCTGATGGGTGGATGTTTTTAGTGCTGCTACCAAAGCTTAATAAGCTGCTAAAATCACCACTCATTATTTTTTTTCTGATTTCTTTGAAGTTCATCATAATAAAAAATGTTTAATTACAAGGATGGCAATATTATAGCAAATGCTACAACCGTTAGCATATCAATTTTGTTTGATAAAAATGTATGGCTAAATAATTAAAGTCCTAGTTTTTCTATGGCAGTTTGGGTAGCAATTAAGCTAGCATCCTTTTTACTAAAAGATTTTGCTGTAGAAATAATTTCATCATCCACAACAATATTTATGGTAAAAACCCTTCTGGTTCCCTCGCGTTTTTCATCTACAAAATCAAACACTAAGTTCTTAGCATTTTTATTTGCCCAGCCTATTAATTTGTTTTTTAAATTAATATCGATGCCTTCTAAAGAGTCAACAAACATGTGCGGGATGACAACTTGCTTTAATACCCAATTTTGTGTTTTGGTATAACCTTTATCAAGATAAATTGCTCCTATAATGGCTTCAAGTGTATTTCCAAAAATTTGGCTGTTTCTTAAAGTTGCATCTAGTTTGTTATAAAGCATCAATTGTTTAAAGCCCATCTTAACGGCAATATCGTTTAGTTGCACCCGATTCACCATTTTACTTCTCATCTCTGTTAAAAAACCCTCTCCTTTATTGGGATATCTTTTAAATAGGTAATCAGCTACAATACTACTTAATACTGCATCGCCAAGATATTCTAAACGCTCATTATTAGCATCGGGGGTTTCCTTAACACTACGGTGGCTTAATGCAATCTGATATAAAGTAACATTAGAAATTTTAATAGAGATAACATTCTCTACCTCCTTTTTAAAGGAATTTTTAGCCTTAGATAGAAATAAGTTTGATAAAATATTCAAACCAGATTAATTATTAATGATGAACGATTGGTGATTAGTGATTAGTTAAAAATATTAAATAAATTAAGCACTAACCATTAATCACTATTTCCATTTTTTTACTATCACACAAGCATTATGACCACCAAAACCAAATGTATTACTTAAAGCCGCATTTACTGTTCTATGCTGTGCTTTATTAAAAGTAAAATTAAGTTTTGGATCCAATTCAGGATCGTCGGTAAAATGATTGATTGTAGGAGGAACAACGTCGTGAATTACAGATTTAATGCAAGCAATTGCTTCAATAACACCAGCAGCACCCAAACAATGGCCTGTCATACTTTTAGTAGAGCTAATGTTTAAATTATATGCGTGTTCTCCAAAAACCTGTGTAATTGCTTTCACTTCTGCACCATCACCAATAGGTGTAGATGTGCCATGTGTGTTGATATAATCAATTTCTTCGGGTTTCATACCTGCTTCTAAAAGTGCAGCAAGCATAACATTTTTTGCACCCAATCCTTCGGGATGTGGGGCTGTAATATGATGAGCATCTGCAGTGGCACCGCAGCCCATCACTTCACAATATATTTTTGCACCACGAGCTATTGCGTGTTCTAATTCTTCCATTACCAATAAGCCTGCAGCCTCTCCCATAATAAAACCATCACGGTCTTTATCGTAAGGGCGACTTGCAGTTGTTGGATCATCGTTTCTTTCGCTCATGGCTTTCATAGCATTAAAGCCACCAATACCAGCTTCACTAATAACTGCCTCACTTCCTCCTGCTAAAATTATATCGGCTTTACCTAAACGAATGGTATCAAAAGCAACACCAATAGCATTTGTACTGCTTGCACAAGCACTTACAACAGCAAAGTTTGGTCCCCTCAGATTATGCCTCATACTAATATGACCTGCAGCAATATCTAATATCATTTTTGGAATGAAGAAAGGATTGAAACGTGGTGTGCCATCTCCTTTTTGAAAGTCTTGAACTTCGTGTTGGAATGTTGTTAAACCACCTATGCCACTTGCAAAAACAACACCTACTCTATCTGGATTAATGTTGTCTTTGTTTAAGCCGGCATCAGTCATTGCCTGATCGCTAGCAGCAATAGAGATTTGAGAGAATCTATCTAATTTACGAGCTTCTTTTTTATCTAGATAAATGTGTGGATCGAAATTTTTGATTTCGCAAGCAAATCTTGTTTTGAATTTTGATGCATCAAAATGTGTAATGGGTGCAGCACCTGAAACGCCATTAACCAATGCATTCCAATATTCATCAAGATTATTTCCTATAGGTGTTAAAGCACCAATTCCTGTAACTACTACTCGTTTTAATTGCATAAATGAGCGTTTATTGTTGAGTATTGTTTATATGTTGAAGTGTGCGACGCAACGACAGTTTAATAGTACTACTAAAGTTGGTCTCACAAAAAAAATTAAATAAGTAATCCGCCAAACTTATGGCGATTGCCGAAAGAATGGCGGATTAAAATTATTCCATTAAGAAGTGAATCTTATTTGGCATGCTCTTCTAAATAAGCAACAGCTTGACCAACAGTAGTGATGGTTTCAGCTTGCTCGTCTGGAATTGAGATGTTGAATTCTTTTTCAAATTCCATGATTAACTCAACGGTATCCAATGAATCGGCACCGAGGTCGTTAGTAAATGAAGCTTCTGTTGTTACTTCTCCTTCATCAACGCCTAACTTGTCAACGATGATTTTTTTCACTCTTGTAGCGATGTCTGACATTTTAAAATGTTTTTGTTACGGGGCAAAAATATAGTTTTTAATAAATATGCAAAGGTTTTTTGTTTTTTGTTTTAAAATCGTGGATAAAGATTTTGAAACAAGACCTTATTTAGAAGACCCTTTTTAGTTTTAATTGCTGAATAGGAGCCACTATTAAAGGAAACTTTTCTACAGTTACATTGCTGGCATCTAGGCCAAAACCTCGCTCTTCACTTAAGCTTATTTCTTTTAACCAGAAATAAAGTTTCATAATAACTCTTTCTATAAACGGTAGTTCATTATCCTGGCTCAAGAATTTTTCCATGACAACAAACTGAAAATCGCCAGTGATATTATTCTTCTCTGCACTTTCGTACCTGCTGCTAAAATCTACTTCTTTATTCGACATTAAATCCTGCACTACTTTTTTAAACATCAGGTTTATCTTCTGCTCAACTCTAAAGCCCAATCTAAATTCAACCCTAATGATATCATTGGCAACAATATGGTCAACAGTATATTCACAGGTATTTGGTTCATCTAAAACATCAACGTGTACAAACCAGTAAATATCGGCTCTTTTAGGTTTTTTATTTAGAATAGAATAAATGATCTTATGCTCAATTTCTTTACTGTTATTAGCACTTGTCATATACACCAAATGTGTTGCATATTTTGGAACAGTAACATCTTCGCTTAATTGTTTTATTTGGTGAACATAGTGTTGAAGTCTTACGAACTCAACATATCTGTTCTTAATTTTTCTGCTTCTAAACCACACATACATTACAGCAAACAATCCCCCGCCAACAATTAATGTTACAAAACCACCGTGAGGAAATTTATCCAGGTTGGCGATTAAAAAAGCAACCTCTATGGATAAATAAACAATCAAATAAATATAAATAAATACCCTCGGAGCTCGATGACTTACTAAGAAATTGGCAAACAAAATAGATGTGCTAATCATACAGAGTGTTATAGCTAAACCATAAGCAGCACCCATATTTGAAGAACTTTTAAAATACAAAACAATACCTACACATCCTGCAAAAAGCATCCAATTAATTCCTCTGATATAGGTTTGTCCTTTTTCATTGGTAGGAAAAGATACTTTTAGTTTAGGCCACAAATTCAATCGCATTGCCTCAGAAATTAAAGTAAAAGAACCTGTAATTAAAGCCTGACTGGCAATAATTGCAGCAACAGTTGCTATAATAATTCCTATTAATTTAAAATGTTGTGGCATTACACCATAAAAAGGATTGAAACCCTCATTAACCATCGCTTCAGAAACCTTTATAACTATTTGTCCTTTGAACGCTGGTTTTGATAATAACCAAGCACCTTGACCTAAATAATTTAATATCAGACAAATTTTTACAAGAATCCAGGAGTAACGAATATTGTTTTTACCACAATGTCCTAAATCGCTATACAATGCTTCGGCTCCTGTGGTACATAGAAACACAGCACCCATTAACCAAAACCCTTTAGGATAATGCACCAATAAATCGTAAGCATAATAAGGATTAAATGCTTTTAAGATACCCATATCAATGTGCATACAACCCAATGCAGCCAACATAAAAAACCATATAACCATTAAAGGCCCAAATAGTTTTCCTATAGATGTTGTGCCAAATTGTTGTAGTAGAAAAAGAAAAGTAAGAATGCCAATAACGATATAAACAATGATATCACTTCCCTCATGTATATGTAATTTGGGAAGTTGTTTTAAACCCTCAACAGCAGATGTAACAGAAATGGGTGGTGTAATCATTCCATCAGCCAAAAGTGCAGCACCACCAAGCATAGCAGGAATGACAAGCCATTTTCTTCTTCTTCTCACTAAAGCATACAAACTAAAAATTCCACCCTCTCCTTTGTTATCTGCTTGCAGGGTTAGAATAACGTATTTAACTGTTGTTTGTAAGGTTAACGTCCAGATAATACAAGATAAAGCCCCTAAAATAAGCTGCTCAGTAATGGCTTTGTCTTTGATAATTTCGTTAAGAACGTAGAGGGGAGAAGTTCCTATATCGCCATAAATAATTCCTAAAGCGATGACTAGTCCTGCTGCTGTAACCTTGTTGATGTGCTTGCCCACGAAAATGGAAGTTGGTTTGAATAAAAAGCAAATGTATAAGCAAAAGAATGATTAACAAGAATTTCGTGTGAACTAGAGAAAATATTTGATGTTTTTTTACTTCTCTACTTTACAAACAACTTCAAACTCATTTTAGCATCGTGTCCATAGATATCATTTCTAAAATTCATCATACCATTTTTATCAACCCAGGCAGTAAAATAAACAATAAATACAGGAATTGATTTTGGTAATGACACCCATTTTTCTTTTGGCAGATTCATTAGGCTATCAATTTTACTACTGGTATAGGTGGTATCGTTTCTTAACAGGTACTGAGCAAACTTTTTGGGCTCTCCAAGTCTGATACAACCATGGCTGAAACTGCGATTATTGGCTGTAAATAAATCCCTGTTAGGTGTATCGTGAAAGTAAATATCAAAATTATTCGGAAATAAAAACTTCACTAAACCTAATGAGTTTTTTTGTCCGGGTTTCTGACGAATCAATGGCAGGCTATCACCTTTTCCATATTGCTCCATATCGTTCTTGGCAAGATAGTTTTTGTCTTTTTTAATACCCGGCAACACTTCATGCTTTACTATATTTGAAGGAACATTCCAATAGGGACTAAAAACAATATACTTAAGATTGCCATTGAATATAACAGTGCTTGTTGCAGCTTTACCTACAATTACATTCATATCCCAGGTATTAGTGGTGCTATCAAAAATGTGCAGCTTATATTCAGGAATATTCACTAAAAAATAATTACTGTCTTTCTCTGCAGGCAGCCATCTGGCTCTTTCTATATTAATGAGTATGGTTTCAATTCTTTTTCTAATAGGAATATTTAACTCATCAATCATTTTGTTGCCAACAGTTCCATTTACAGGCAAACCAAATCTTTTTTGAAATTGCTTAACTGCTTTTTGCAAAGTGGTGTCAAACTTTTTAATGCTATCATTTTGTGCCAAATCGCCCAATAAAAAAAGTCTATTCTTTATTTCAATTGTAAGGCTGGATGAATCACCCTTTGCAATATTTTTTGCTATGTGTTCAATAGTATCAACAGGATATTTTTTTTGAAGCTGATAATAAAATTGTAATTGTTCTTCCAGTTTTTTGTATTGCGAGTTAAAGGGCACATACACTGCTGTTTGCTTTGCTTTATTGTTCAATACCGAATCTAATAAAGCCGTTAAGTCAACTTTCTTTCTGGGTATAAACCAGCCTAACTCTGTGGCATCAAAATCAATTCCTTTATACACTTTGGCTGCATAATTAAAAAACTGACCTGTAATTAACAACTCTGCATTTAATACTTCTTGTTGTTTATATTTTTTTAGGGAGTTTTTAGTAAAATATTGATAACACTTCACCGATTTCTGGTTTAACAAACTACTATCTTGAAGCTGCGAAACTGTTGCATCTAACAAGTTATAAAAATTATGTGTTTGTTCTGCTAGTCCATTGGTATCAAACCAGGCAAACTGATAATTTCTACTTTTATAAAAATCAAAAAACTGCTCTTTATACTTTACAAAAGAAGAATCCTCCTCAAGAAATTTTTCAAGTTGAATACTATCAAAAAACAAGTTGTTGAATGATGTTTTCTCGTTAATAGTGATGTCTGTAACGACTGGTTTATGTTGTTTTTGTTTACACGAAAAAAATAATACAGTTAAGATGCCCGAAAGTAGTAGCCATTTTTTCATAAAGTGAAAATAAGGATTTCTTAGATTAACATGACCTTAAAACGAACTTGTTATTAAAATAAGTCAAACAATATTTTAACCAGATAGTTGCATAAACAACTTAATTGTATATTTGATTTTTAAATTGAATTTTATGCAGGAAGCATATATTGTTGCAGGGTATAGAACAGCAGTCACTAAAAGTAAGAAAGGTGGCTTTAGATTCTACAGGCCAGATGATTTAGCTGTAGAAGTTATTAAAGGATTAACAGCAACGATTCCCCAGCTTGATACTAAAAGAATAGATGATGTAATTGTTGGTAATGCTGTGCCCGAAGCCGAGCAAGGTTTGCAATTTGGCAGAATTATAGCCGCAAAAGCATTAGGTATCGAGGTGGCAGGAATTACCATCAACAGATATTGTGCAAGTGGGCTAGAGAGCATTGCAATGGCTACTGCAAAAATTAGAACAGGGATGGCTGATTGCATTATTGCCGGCGGAACAGAAAGTATGAGTATGGTACCCACTGCTGGTTGGAAAACCGTTCCTTCTTATAATATTGCCAAAGACGAACCTGACTATTATTTAAGTATGGGTTTAACTGCCGAAGCTGTTGCTAAAGAGTTTAACGTGAGCAGAGAACAACAAGATGAATTTGCATTTCACTCGCATAGAAAAGCGAAAGCAGCCATAGAGAATGGTTTCTTTAAAAATGGTATTTTACC
>CANGOT010000088.1 GCA_947455425.1 Chitinophagaceae bacterium
ATAAATTGCATGGTATCATACACCCCCATTCCTGCATAAACACTACCACCCGGGCTATTGATATACATTTGGATATCTCTGGTTCTATCAGCACTTTCCAAAAACAACATTTGAGCTGTAATAATATTAGCTACATAGTCGTCAATACCCTGACCCAAAAAGATAATTCTATCCATCATTAAACGGCTAAATACATCCATTTGTGCAATGTTTAAAGGACGTTCTTCAATAATGTATGGCGTTAAGTTTGTTGGGTTAAACTTTGTTTTATATTGATGCAAAACATTGCTACCAATGCCTTGATGCTTTACAGCATATTTTTCGAATTCGTTTTGTATATTCATAATAAAATTTTCAGGAGCGAAAGATAAAGGGATTTAATAAACAAAAATGATGCGGTGGAATTTTAAAAGACAAATTGTCGTTACTACACAAATGCAACTTATCTGATAACTATATTGCTAATTACTTTTTCACCAAAAGCTTCGTTGAGCCGTTGAATGATTAACTCTCTTTGAAAATGTAGTTCATTCTTTAATGCTGCCACATGTGTTGTGATGAATAAGGTATAATTAATGATCTCTAACTTTTCGGTGTATTTAGCAATCGTTTTGCCCATTGTGGCTTCCCATATTTCTTCAATAGCAGCAGCTCTTAAGCCATTTTTTAATCGACTTTTATTGACAACTTCTTTCAGTGCATCTCCTATGTGATAAGTACCCATTCGATTTACGATTTAGTGATTTTAGAATTACGATTTCGTTCGATTGATCTCGTACCCATTCGATTTACGATTTAGTGATTTTAGAATTACGATTTCGTTCAGTTGATCTCGTACCCATTCGATTTACGATTTTGTGATTTTAGAATTACGATTTCATTCAATTGATCTCGTACCCATTCGATTTACGATTTTGTGATTTTAGAATTACGATTTAGTTTGATTTATCTTATTGAATTATAATAAAAAAAGATTTGATAATTGTTCTTATTTGTTTAAAATAAATCGTACATCTAAAATCACTAAATCGTAATTAGTTTGTAGTCCAGCTTGTTAAGCCTTCATTAGAAAATCTATACTGCTTAACCAATCCACCAAATTGCTCTAAAGCCTTGATAACACTATATCTTGTGGTTTGCGGGCAATAAAAAATCATAAAACCACCACCACCCGCACCACTTATTTTTCCACCAGTAGCACCAGCCTTTTTTGCTTTGGCATAAATATCTTCAATAAGAGAATTACTAATATTGGCAGCCATTTTTCTTTTTTGCTCGAACCCATAATTAAGAATTTCGCCGATAGAGTTTAGCTTACCTTTTAGTAAAGCTTCTTTCATCATCTTGGCTTGTTCTTTCAATTGATGCATGGCTTCAATACTGCCTTCATTTTTTTGAGTAACATTCAATTGTTGCTCTTTGATTATTGTAGCACTCTCCCTACTTGTAGCTGTAAAAAATAGCACCAGATTATTTTCTAATTCATTCAAATATTCTTGTCTTATTCTTAATGGGTTTACAATAACAGTATCATTATTGTAAAACTCCATAAAGTTAACCCCGCCAAAAGTTGCTGCGTATTGGTCTTGTCTACCACCAGCAAGTTGCAAATCTTGTCTTTCAATTTCGTAGGCATAATGAGCAATATCATAATCACCTAAAGGAAGTTTAAGCATTTCAACAAAAGCACCAATAATTGCTACTACTAAAGTAGATGAAGTACCTAAACCACTGCCAGCAGGGGCATCTACAAAAGTAGAAAGTTTAAAACCTTGCTTGGAAATGCCATAATCTTGCTGAATTCGATTATACACTCCTTTTAACAAATCTAATTTTCCATTAATGGGTAAGGTTGAAGCCCAATCATATTCTTCCAATTCATCCCTATCCTTTGCTTCTATAATAATTTTATCTTCTGTAATTGTTTCTATGTTTGCATAAGCATACAGTGTAATTGTAGCATTTAAGATGGCACCACCAAATTCGTCGCAATATGGAGATACATCGGTTCCACCTCCTGCTAAACCTATACGTAATGGTGCTTTGCTGCGATATAACATAGAAAGTGATTAGGGCTAATTATACTGATTTAGCTAATTCTGTGAACAATAAAGTAAGCTTTGGCTCGGCTTCTTTTGCAGCTTGCAAAACCTCTTCGTGAGTAATTACATTATTATCATCTCTAATTCCCAAATCGGTTACAACACTTACAGCAAATACTTTCATTCCACAATGTACTGCTGCAATATTTTCTTGAACTGTACTCATACCCACAACATCACTACCTATAATTTTAATTAATCGATATTCTGCATGTGTTTCAAAAGTTGGTCCAGTAACCGCTGTATAAACACCTTGGTGTAATTTAATATTGTGCTGCTCTCCTATTGCTACAGCTTTTGCAATTAAATTTTTGCAATAGGGTTCACTCATATCGGGGAAACGAGTTCCTAACTCTTCAACATTTTTTCCGATTAATGGGTTTGCCGTAAAGAAGCTGATATGATCATTAATGATCATTAAATCTCCTACCTTGTAGTTCGGATTCACTCCACCAGCTGCATTAGATAGTAATAAAGTTTCAACACCTAATAACTTCATCACACGAACAGGAAAAATAACTTGTTGAGCACTGTAGCCTTCATAAAAATGAAAACGCCCACTCATGCATATAACACTTGCCCCTCCTAACTTACCAAACAACAACTTACCACCGTGTCCTTTTACTGTGCTTGTAGGAAAATTTGGTATATCTGTATAAGGAATTGCTTCTTCTATTTCAATAACTTCAGATAAATTGCCCAATCCACTACCCAGAACAATACCCACTTTGGCAGATGATTTTACTCGGCTTTTTATATAACTTACCGTTTCGTTTAACTGATTCATTAAATCACTCATAAAAAAAAATTAGTCGGTAAAAATAGTATCAATCAAGTTTATTAACAATAAAATGTGAATAACTTAAAGGGGTAAGTTTCCCACATTTAAATAGTTCCTTTGGTTGTTATTTTATATAGCTATTTTTTTTGCTACAATAATCATCCTTCTAGAAGAAGCAACATCGTATTTTTCTAAATCATATGTTCCAAATATTTCTTCTATTTGCATATGTTGCTGAGCCAGCATTGTTTTAAAATCATCAAATGAAAACTTGGCAACTCTTTCTGTAGATAGTGTTATGGGCATTTTCACAGAACCATCATTTACTTGAATTTCTTTATAAAAATGATGCAAGTCGTGCCTTTTTTTTATTACAAAATGATAGTCTCCAATTATCTTTTCTGTTGATTCCTCAAAGTTTTTTTCTTCGTAAGCAACATTCAAATAATCAATGATGAATAAGCCTCCAGGCTTTAAACTTTGGGTTATGGAACGAATAGCATTATTGTGTTCTCGTTGTGTTTTGAAATACCCAAAACTAGTAAAAAAATTAAAAGCAATATCAAAATAGTTAACCCAGAGAGGCAATCGCATATCGTGCGTAAAAAAGTGCAGGTTTTCCGACTCACTTTGTTTTGCTTCTGTTATTGACTCAATAGATAAATCTATACCTGTTACATCGAAGCCCATCTCTGCTAATGCAATACTGTGTCTTCCTTTTCCACAAGCAACGTCTAGAATCTTAATGTTCTTATGGGGTTGCAAATAATTAATAAGCCTTTCAATAAAAGCGGTTGCTTCATCCTCATTTCTGTTACTATATAAAAGATGGTAATAGGGTGAGTTGAACCAATCTTTAAACCAATCTTTAGATGCTTTCATATGGGCAAATGTAAGTATCTTATGATTAATTTTTTGATGAATCAGATACAGATAACCCAGTATTCGTCAAAGCAAAAAAAATCCCAAATTCAATAAATGAATTTGGGATTTAAAATTTCACATTTTCAGTGAAGGATTATTTAGTTTATTGTTCTTTAACGAAAGTCACAACATTTGATTTATTTCCATTAGCATCTATAACACTAATAGCATAAGTACCAACAGCAACATTGCTAAGATTAACTTTTAAGCTATTATCACCTTTAGTTAAAGCGTAATTGTTTTTCATCACTTGTTTACCATTCATATCAGTTATTGCAACAACAACTTGTTTGTTTGCAGACGCTGCAACAGTAACATTTAACAAGTTCTTAACCGGATTAGGGTAAATGTTTCCAACAACAATTCCAGTAACTTTTGAACCTTTTATTAAAACAATATTGCTGTAAAGCGTATTACCATCTTTTGCAATTTGTTTTAATCGGTAGTATCCGTCAGTTGTAATGCTATTGTTATCAGTAAAGCTATAATCAAGTCTTGGAGAAACTGTACCATTTTCTTTAGAAAGAACAAAAGCAATAGGACTAAAGTTGCTACCATCTGTGCTTCTTTCCAAATCGTACCCTTTAACTTCTGATTCGTTAATTGCAGTCCATTTTAATTGATTGTTGTTACCAACTTTTTCACCAGTTAATTTAACCGCAGAAACAGGTAATATGTTGTCATTTGCACCAGCAATTGCAAATTCACTGAAACCACTTAAACCAGTACGAACAACCACAGGTTTCAGAATTGTTCCAGAGTTAGTTCCTTGTGCACCATCCACACCCCAAATAGATGTATTGCTTGGACGTTTTAAAGTAACCAAAGTAGCAACATTTTGTGCATTAACAATACCACTATCAGTTAAAGTTAAAGTATAGTTACCACCTGTAATACCATTTGCATCTATTCTCCAATATGCATCATTCGCCAAATTTACAATTTGTGTTGTGCCATCCGTTACAGGGAAACCACCATAGCCAGGTGCTGAAGCAATTAACTCTGCAGTTAATGTTCCTCCTGCATTAGGAGCTGTTGTAAATTCAACTCTTGCAGTTCTTGGATATGTAGTTTTACCTACAGGGAAATCACCTGTTGTACCTGTATTTGTGCTTGCACCAAACCATCTGCTAAATTTACCAGTAAATAACCCTGAAGTATAAGTTAATGTTCCTCTTGCAGCTGGGCTGGTTCCTAAAGTAAATACAGTTGAACCATTGTTAATAATACCAGAAACTAAAGTTAAGGTACCAGAAACTGTTCCTGTTTGAGATGGTAATAATGTACCTGCAGCACTCATATTGATTCCACCAACACTATTATTGTTTACAAACAAGTTAGCAAATTGAGCTAGTGTTACAAGATTGTTTGAAGTAAATGTTGCACCGGTACCTGAACCACCTGTTACAGACAATGTACCAGTTGGAGCAACAGTATAGTTACCCATGTTTAATAAAGAAACAGCAGTAATACTTCCACCAGTTCCCACTGAGATTACATACAGGCTTGCAGCTTGCGTTGATGTACCACCAGATAATGTTAATACATCTCCAACAGAATATCCACTTCCTGCTGCAGAAATAGTTGCAGTTGCGATATTATTTCTAAATACTCCAGTTCCAGAGATAGTTTGAGCGTTGGTTACAACACCAGCAACACCATTTACATAAGATTGCAAGTTGAAAACGCCGCCAGATGCAAACACGCCATTATTGGTGATATTTCCAGCAAAGAATGCTGGCAAAGTAGCACGTAGTTCAGCATTAGCATTGATAGTTAAATCACCACTCACACCTAACACATTACCAGATGTTGTAAATCTATTACCAACAGTATTTCCTCCATCTATTTTAAGGCTACCCAAATACAATTTAGATGTTCCAGCAGATGTATTGATTAAGAATCCTCCATTACCAGTATTAGAAGTATTCGTTGAAGAAGGATCTCCTAAAACTAAAGTATTTCCGGCACCAATTGTTTTTGCAACAGTAGCACGATATGCAAATGCATTACCATTAAATCTGTGTGGGTCAACTATTTTAATAGTACCACCAGTTAGATTAATATTACCAAATGAGTAAGCTTTTGAGCTAGTACCAAATGCAAGGATATCTGTACCAGAAGGAACACTACCAGCATCAGTACCATTATTACCATCAACGTTTAAGTTACCAGCACTCATTATAAAGTTAGCACTATCGCCAAACACAATAAAACCTTTATGATTAAGTGTACCACCACTAATATTTAGTGTAGCATTGGCACCAAAAGTTATTGATTTATTGTTCACATTGGTTAAACCAGTATTTAATGTTGTAGAAGCCGGTACAGCTAAAGTACCACCATTACCAATGCTTAATGAAGCACAATTGTAAGGAGATGGAGCATTTCCACCCAATGTTACAGTATAACCAGTAATTGTTACAGTATCTGTAGGTACTGGAACTGTACCAGTTGACCAGGTTGCACCATCACCCCAGTTACCATTGGCTACAGCAAAAACAGGAATACCTGTTGTTGTGAAACTTGACCAGCCAGTAGTATCATTTGCATTGCTACCATCGCCAGTTACACTTACAAAAGCTTTAATGCTGTAAGTTCCAACTGCTGTAAGATTAGCACTAGTTGTAACTGTAACCGGAGTACTTGCACCTACTGCTAAAGTTCCAGATAAAGCTTTAGGTGCTACAGATACATTATTACCAAATGGATCTTTTAATATTACATTAACAGTTCCAGGATTTGCAGTAAAGTCTATTGGAGCCACACCAGCATTTGTTACACTTACGGTAATTGTTCCTGCAGCAGTTGCCTGAAGATTACCTGTAGGTGCTGTAACAGCAGTAGCTGCTAAGTCAACATTTATAATACTTATAACAGAAACATTATCGATACCAATATCCGAAATTCCAAAGTCTCCAGTTGCACTGAATCTAAGAACAGTAGTTGGTGAAGTAGAATTGAAATTGATAGTTTTAGTTGCCCAAGCAGCAGCAACACCATAAGTAGATAAGGCTGTGTATGTAATACCACCATCGGTTGATAATAATACTTTCATTGCGTCAGTACCATCTGTATTGATGTAATCGAAGGTCAAAGTTTTTTGAGGAGATATACCTCCACAATTCAAATATAAGTCCAAGTTACCAGATTTACCAGTAGGTGCTTCGTAACTATGGAAACGAGCAGAATATGTACCTGTTGAAGCAGCCGGGCTATACAAACCACTATTAGGAAGTGTCCAGTTAGCAGTTGCTCCATCATCACTTCTTCTCCAACTTGTATCACTCATTAAAGGAGAGTTTCTCCAGCTATTGTTAGGAATTGTATGTGAACCTGCATCACCACAACCATCTTCCCAGTTATTTTCAAAATCTTCTGTAAATGGTAGGGCAGCATATGTAGCTAATAATTGACCAACAAATACCGGCGTAGAATAGCTACTTGCAGATGAAGTGTTACAAGTGATTTTTCTACGATATGAAGTAGCAACATTTTGAGTAATATTATTTAGTGTCATACCACTTTGTGCAGGCACCATTGCTTGCCAACCATGAGCAGCAGTAGAATCTTGCCATTGATAAGTTAATCCAGTGTAACAATCTACGGTTCCAGTAACATTAATATTAAAGTTAGTTCCAGCACAAGCTGTAGTTACTAATGAAGCAGCAGCTCCACCAACTGGAGTTCCAGAACAAGGACTACCAGCAACAACTTTAATAACATAGTCTGTGGTTGAACCACTACCAAAAGTTTCACAAGCAGTAGTAAAGGTTGCAGCTCTAACACGAATACGCATCATAGTAAATCCTAATAAATTACTTGCAGTAGGAGCAATGGTAATAACGCCAGTATATGGTGCAGAAGTTCCGGTAAATGTAATCACCTGGTATTCCGAAGCTTCAAAAGTTCCACTATGATCCCAGTCTACCCAAACAGCTGCTTGGCCAGGACTACTTGTAGTAGAAACGGTTAATGTATATGATACACCAATTGAAAGATTTGGAGACAATGATGTATCATTCATTAAGTAATAACCAGTAGTACCAGTGAAAGCAGGTTGATCTGTATAAGCAACAGTACATCCAGCAAGATCAACTTGTGTAACTTTAGGATCAGAGAATGGATTATGCAACGTAGTACCATTATTAGGGTTGCAATAGCAATCAAAAATTTGATTCATTGTTACACATACTGTAGTTGAATAACTGCTAACTGCAGAAGTTGATGTACAAGTAATTTTTCTACGGTAACAAGTAGCTTCTGCAATACCAGATATTGTATAAATTTTTGTATTTGCAGGGCCAATATCTTGCCATCCGTGTGTAGCAGTAGAATCTTGCCATTGATAGGTAATATTAATTAAACCATCAGTTGCATTATCTACTTTTAAGTTGAAAGGTATATTAGGACAAATAGATGTTACAGAACAAACTGCATCACCACCCAGTGGCGTACCAGTACAAGCAGTTCCTGGAACCACTTTAATCACATAATCCTCAGTTTCTCCACTAAAGTATTGCTCACAGGCATTTGTAGTAAATGTACCACCTCTGATTCTAACACGCATAATAGTGAATCCAAGAACAGCATTGATTGGAGGAGTAATATCTACGGTACCAGCAGTTCCTGTAAATGTTATTAATTGATATTCATATGTATCAAGTATTCCATTATGATCCCAATCAATCCAAACAGCAGCTTGGTTAGGTTGAGTACTTGCAGTAACATTTAATGTATACGTGATAGCTTGTGCTAAATGTGGTGCAGCACTTGTATCATCGAAAAGAGAATAACCAAGTGAAGGTGCCGTATTAGCACCAGGAGATGCATTAGTATAAGTAACTGCCCC
>CANGOT010000089.1 GCA_947455425.1 Chitinophagaceae bacterium
GTTTAGCAAAAAAGGCACAACAAGTTTAACAAAAGAAAACAATAAAAGCAAATCGTTTAATAGTGCTATTTTTAATCAACAACAATCGGGTAAAGTGATTGGAATTATTGCCAAGGGAAGACTTATATTAAATTAATTATGCAACAAAAATCTCATATCAATAAAGGGCTAATCATTGCTGCAGTTTTAATTTGCTTCGATGCCATAACGCATATTACAAGAGTAAATTTTTATGAGTGGACAACATTTGCCTTCGCAGCAATTATTATAGTTGGCTTGGTGATGTCAATCTACTTTTATAATAAAGAACTAAACAGAAATACAAGTTTTGGAATATTATTTACGCATGGTTTCAAAACAGCTGCAGTTATAGCTTGCGTTTTTTTTATATACAATCTATTGGCAGTTTACATTTTCTTTCCAAACTTTGTGCAAGAACTATTCAACAACGATATTAGTGAACTAAAAAAGCACGGAACATTAGATGAAAAAATGCTGAAAGAAAATATGGAAATGGCACTTAAAATAACTAAGTATAAACATTTTGCTTTAACCTTAATAGGTACCTTATTTTTAGGCATTATTGGATCAGTAGTTGGCTCTGTGGCAACACAAAAAAAATCAACAAATAATTAAGCTATGGACATTTCAATTATAATACCTTTATTCAACGAAGATGAATCTTTACCGGAACTTAGCGAATGGATTATTCGTGTAATGACGGCAAATAATTTCTCTTATGAAGTCATTATGATTGATGATGGAAGCACTGACAACAGTTGGAGTGTTTTACAAAACATTTCATCCAACAACAACAATTTCAAGGGCATCAGATTCCAGAGAAATTACGGTAAAAGTGCTGCATTAAACGAAGGTTTCAAGGCTGCACAAGGAAACGTTGTAATTACAATGGATGCTGATATGCAGGATAGTCCGGATGAAATTCCAGAACTATATAAAATGATAATAAATGATGGTTTTGATTTAGTGAGTGGCTGGAAAAAAGTTCGTTACGACAATACTCTTACCAAAAATATTCCTTCCAAAATATTCAATGGTGCTGCTCGTTGGAGTAGTGGCATTAAACTTCACGACTTTAACTGTGGATTAAAAGCATATAAACTTAAAACAGTTAAAAACATTGAAGTTTTTGGTGAAATGCATCGTTATATTCCTGTGATTGCTAAATGGAGCGGCTTTAAAAAAATTGGCGAAAAAGTTGTTGAACACAGACCCAGAAAGTTTGGTGTTACTAAATTTGGATGGGAACGATTTATCAACGGATTTCTTGATTTGGCAACCATTAATTTCGTAAGCAAATTTGGTAAAAGGCCCATGCATTTTTTTGGTTTATATGGCACACTTTGCTTTATCGCAGGATTTGCTGTGAGTACCTATTTACTCATTTCTAAAATGATTTGCAGAGAATTTGCCTTAACCAATCGACCATCATTTTATATTGCATTAGTTGTTATGATTATTGGGATGCAATTATTTTTAGCTGGCTTTATTGCCGAATTAATTTCTCGAAACTCTGCAGTAAGAAACGAATATTTAATTGCCGATAAAATAGGAGTTTAACTTTCTAATTGAAAAGCCTGTGTTAAATCAACCACAAGAAAAAGTCATTATCATTGGTCCGGCTCATCCATTACGTGGTGGGTTAGCTTCCTTTGACGAAAGGCTTGCTAAGCAATTTCAGGATGATGGATTTGATACAACAATTTATACTTACTCATTACAATATCCAAGCTTTTTATTTCCAGGAACAACGCAATATTCAAGCGAACCCGCACCCACTAACATTAAAATAAAAGTTTGCATCAATTCAATAAATCCATTGAATTGGTTGAAGGTTGGATTGGAGCTAAAGAAACTAAAACCCAGTATCGTTGTGGTGCGTTATTGGCTACCTTTTATGGGGCCTTGTTTAGGAACAATTTTAAGAATTGTAAAGCAAAATAAGTATACAAAAGTTGTTTGTATTGCAGATAATATCATCCCCCACGAAAAAAGATTTGGTGACAAGCAATTCACCAAATACTTCACAAAGCCCATTGATGCTTTTGTTACTATGAGTAAAAAAGTATTAAGTGATTTAAAACAATTCTCACATCAACCAGCTCAGCAAATACTGCATCCATTATATGATAATTTTGGAGCCATTGTTAGTAAACAAGAAGCAAGAAATCACTTGCAATTAAACCAACATGATAACATTATTTTATTCTTTGGTTTTATAAGAAAATATAAAGGCTTGGATTTACTTTTAGAAGCAATTGCTGTGTTAAAAGAAAGTACAAAGAATGAAGTACTAAACACGAATAATGAGAAGAAAGAAATAAGAAACAATATAAAATTATTAATAGCTGGTGAATTCTATGAAGATCGAAAACAATACGATGATTTAATTGAACAGTTGAATATTAAAGAATCGCTGATTTTAAAAACAGACTTTATTCAGGATAGTGAAGTAAAATACTATTTATGTGCTGCCGACTTTGTTATTCAACCTTATAGAAGTGCAACGCAAAGTGGTGTAACACCATTGGCCTATCACTTCGAAAAGCCCATGTTGGTTACAAATGTGGGCGGTTTACCTGATTTAGTTCCCAATGGAAAAGTAGGCTTAATTGCAGAACCAAACCCACAATCAATTGCAGAAAAAATAAAAGAGTTATATACATTTGGCGAGCAACATTTTCTCGCTGCTTTGCAGGAAGAAAAGAAAAAGTATAGTTGGAAAATTTTAACAAATAAAATAGTCGAACTAGGAAGTAGTAGTGAATAATTTTTTGAATTAATCACTAATCATTAATCTCTAATCATTAACAAAATGCCAAGCCTTGCAACCCAAAATACTATTCATAAGTCTCCAATATCTAAACTTGGATATGATTTTATTAAAGACGATTTTTTGCCTAAAGGGAAAGATGAATATTATTTAAGAAATCAACAACAAAATGGCAAAACCCATCGCCAATTAACTGCTTACGAAATAGAGGTTTTGGTAAGAAACGCTAATACCAGCGACGATTGGACAAAGATTCTTGTGAGCAATGCATTTAACCCAGAGCTAGTAAAAAACTGTAAATTCAACGGGCTCATACGAATTGGGAAACTAGAACCTATCTGCCTTTCCTTTCACGATTTAACAGTACCTGTAGGTTTATATAATTCGAATATTATCAGCTGCGATTTTGGCGACAATGTAGTGGTTGATAATGTGAATTACCTTTCTCATTATATCGTTGGAGACGAAGTCATTTTATTGAACATCAATGAAATGATTACCAGCAACAATGCCAAATTTGGTAATGGTGTTGTAAAACAAGGTGAGGATGAAAGTTTAAGAGTATGGTTGGAAGTTTCGAATGAAAATGCTGGAAGAAAAATTTTACCATTCAATGGGATGCAAGCCGGGGATGCCTACTTATGGAGCAAGTATAGAGACGATGCAGCATTGATGAATAAATTTAAAGAGCTAACAGAAAAAAAGTTTACAACCATTCGTGGCTATTATGGAAAGGTTGGCAACAGAACTGTTATAAAAAATACTGCTAGCATAAAAGATGTTTGGGTGGGTGAAGATGCCTATATAAAAGGAGCAAATAAACTTAAAAACCTAACCATCAATTCTGGTGATGGAGAAGGAAGAACACAAATTGGAGAAGGATGTGAACTGGTAAATGGTATTATTGGCTATGGCTGTAGAATATTCTATGGTGTAAAAGCTGTGAGGTTTATTACATCATCGCATTCACAATTGAAGTATGGAGCCAGATTAATAAATTCATTTCTTGGGTACAACTCAACAATTTCTTGCTGCGAAGTATTAAACGCTTTAATATTCTCTTCACACGAACAACATCACAACAACTCTTTTTTATGTGCTGCAACTGTATTTGGACAAAGTAATTTAGCTGCAGGAGCAACAGTAGGCAGTAATCATAATTCAAGAGGTGCAGATGGTGAAGTTGTTGCGGGACGCGGCTTTTGGCCTGGACTCTGTGTTAGTTTAAAACACAATTCGTTTTTTGCAAGCTTTGTTATTCTGGCCAAAGGAGATTATTCCAACGAGCTAAAAATTTCTATTCCATTCTCATTAGTTTCAAATGATATTACTAATGACAAATTAGTCATCATGCCAGCATACTGGTTTCAATATAACATGTATGCATTGGCAAGAAACGAATGGAAGTATTTTGATAGGGATAAACGTATCGAGAAAATTCAGCATTTAGAATATGGCAGTCTGGCTCCAGATACCATTAGTGAAATATTTTCATCTATACAGCTACTCGAAGAACTTGTTGGTAAAGCATGGGCAAAACTAAACAATGCTTCAATTACCAGCATAGAGGCAACCAGAAAAAAGGGGAAAGAATTATTACTTCAAAACAATGCGATTTGCAAGGCAGTAGTAGTAGATGGCAATGTGTTTGAAAATAATAAACGAAATACAATAATTCTTAAAGCAGACCATGCTTATAAAATTTTTATTACACTCATTAATTATTACACAACCAATCAAATTGTAGCGTTTATTAATGATCATAAAATTGAAAACTTAACGGAATTGCTAAAACTAATTCCAGCTGCAAAAAAAACGGAATGGTTGAATATTGGCGGACAGCTTATTCTAAAAACTGATGTTGATGCTTTAAAAACAAAAATAAAAAATGGAAAAATAAAAAGCTGGAATGACGTTCATCTTTTTTACAAAACGGTTGCAGATAAATACGCTTCAGACAAGCTACAACATGCATTGGCTGTGCTTTTTGAAATACATCAAATAAAGAAAATAGATGCCACTACCCTATTGGGTTTACTAAAAGAATCTATTAAAACAAAAGAGTGGATTACACAAAATATCGAATCGTCAAGAGCAAAGGACTACGAGAATGATTTCAGAAAAATGGTATATGACAATGATTCAGAAATGATGAATGTATTGGGCGATTTTAAAGACAATTCATTTATTATTCAACAGAAAAAAGAAACAATAACTTTTATCAAAAACATTCAAACAATCATCAAAACATTAAACCTTAAACCTTCAAATTAATTTATATGGATCAAACCCTTCTTGGTATAGGCACCCGACTTGAACACCAACAATATGGCCCGGGTGTCATTGTAGGTATTAAATATGCTACTTATCTGATATCATTTATTCATCACGGCATAAAAGAAATTGACAAAACAGATGCTAAGTTAGATGAAATTATTCCTGAAAATGTTTCTACAGAAATTGAAACAACTGATGAAGTTGAAAAGTCACTTCTGAAGATTTTAAGAATGTGGGGCGGCTTGCAAGAAACAGTTTATCTGGGAGAACGTTGGCAAAAAGGCACCCTGCTACTACAACCATTTGATAAGGCATTAAAGCCCAAAGAAATTCCAATGGAAGACTTCTTTCATAAAATTGTAATGCTTCGCGATAGATTAAGGGTGCTGGAACAAAATATAAACAGCCATAAGAAACTAACAGATGAAGAAAAAGTAAACATTCAGCAATATATTACCCGTTGTTATGGTTCGCTTACCACATTTAATGTATTATTTAGATATAAAGAAGATTGGTTTGTTGGAGACAAAAGTGGAAAAGAAGACTAGCATACAAATTTGGTAAGATTGTAGCATCGATAACGTATTTAAGAAACGTCCAACATCTAAAAGTGTTGGACGTTTTTATGTCGGGAGGACAGGATTTGAACCTGCGACCACACGCCCCCCAGACGTGGAAGCTACCGGACTGCTCTACTACCCGAATGTTAGATACAAAGGTATATTTTAGTCTTAAAAAAAAATAAAATCCAATATTCTAAAAAGTTTTTATTTAGAAATCAATACAATAAAAGAAGCAACGCTTTTTAGGCTGTCTGCATCCATAATAACAGATACAATAACAACGTTATTTTATTGACGTAAACATATCTGCAAAACCAAAAGCCCAAATCACTGGTGAAGGCAATTAAAATCCAATAAATGCACGTAAACAATATTCTAAATGAAGATTGGTCCTACTATGACCATAAAAAAAGTAGCGAGGGGAAAGATATCCTGAACTTTGATTGTAGTGAACCTTGGGAGGTGGACTATTTAGCAACAATTATTGAAAAACTTTATCCAGAATATGATGAAACAATCATCAGAGCAGCTATTGCAAGATGTTGTAAAATGGCAGGCACACCAAGCCCCAGACCAAATTTTGTTGCTTGTGTTGCTTCCAAACTTTGGTTTTAAAACTTGTTGAATAATAAACATTAACACATTTCGTTATTAGTGTATCAATCAAAAACGTTTATGAATCAACAAAATCAAATTATCGTTATGAGTGAGGCTGAGCAAACCAAAAAATCTAGATTATATGCCAAGATATTTCTTTTTGCGTTTGCAATACTTGCGATATTTACTATTTGGATAGAGAGATGGTAGTCAGAGATTTTAGTTAGAACTCCTGCCTGGTTTATCGTCTTACTATTTTTCATTTTTCCTTCATTTTATTGGTAGTATTACAATATAAGTTAATAATCAGTTCCTGCAGATATATATTTGCAGGAACTGATTTCTTTTAAATAATTCTACCACATGAAAAAATATTTTACTATTATTTTTATTGTATTTTTTGTATTGCCAGCTTTCTCTCAGCAAATAAACAACACTCAAATAGATGCTCAACATTTTTTAGACAACTACAACACTATTTATCAAAAGCTTCGATATGCTGATGGGTTGGCACAATGGGAAATGCTTACTCATATTGTTGCTGGAGATACCTCTGCTCAACACCAGGCCGATGAGGCTGGCAAAGCTTTGGCCAACTTTACAGGCAGCAAAATAAATATTGAAACTGCTAAAAAATATCTGGCGTTGAAAAATAATTTAACTCTGCTACAAGTAACACAGTTGCAGGCTATTTTATTCAATGCTGGAGGCAATCCAGAGAATGCTGCGAACATTGTATCACAAAAAATTACAACCGAGAATCAACAAACATCTAAACTATATGGGTTTAAATTTAGTTTTGATGGAAAGCCTGTAAATACCAGCTATATCGATAGCGTACTTACCAATAGCCATGATTTAAATCTGCGTTTAAAAGTTTGGGAAGCCAGCAAAGAAGTTGGCAAAGGCTTGAAAGTTGGCGTAGATAGTTTACGGTCACTTCGTAATGCCAGTGTTACTCCTTTGGGCTATAAAGATTTCTTTGATTATAAAGCAAAAGAATATGGTTTAAGCAGCGAAGAAATTTTACAAATAACCCGTCAGTTTATTACAGAATCATGGAGTTTGTATAGAGAGCTGCATACATGGGCAAGATATGAATTAGCAAAAAAATATAAGAAAGAAGTACCTGAATATATTCCTGCACATTGGCTGCCGAATCGTTGGGGGCAAGATTGGAACGAGCTTGTAAATGTGCAATCACTGAATATAGATTCTGTGTTAAAATCAAAAGGTGCAGAATGGATGGCCCGCAAAGGTGAAGAATTTTATACGTCGCTTGGATTTGCACCATTACCCAAAAGTTTCTGGGAAAAAAGTAGTTTATATCCTGTAACGGCTAATGCAGGATTTACCAAAAACAATCATGCATCTGCCTGGCATTTAGATTTAGACAAAGATTTACGCTCTTTACAAAGTATTGTACCTACAACCGATTATTGGAGCACCGTATTACACGAATATGGCCATATATATTATTTTCAATCATATAGTAATAAACGTGTTCCCATTGTGTTACGCAATGGTGCAAACAGAGGATATCATGAAGCATTTGGTACTATGATTGGGTTGGCATCTTTACAAAAACCATTTCTTGAAAATCTGGGATTAATCAAAAAAAATCAGCCTTCGAACGATACTTTAAAGTTGCTGAAAGATGCTCTGGATTACATCATTAGAATCCCGTGGGGAAGCGGCGTTATGACAGAGTTTGAATATAAACTTTACACCAAAAATTTACCTATTAAAGAATACAACAAAGAATGGTGGAATTTGGTGAAGAAATTTCAAGGAATTGTTCCTCCAACCTATCGTGATGAAACCTATTGCGATGCAGCCAGTAAAACACATATTACAGATGACCCTGCAGAATACTATGATTATTCTATTGCCAATGCATTGGTGTTTCAGTTTCATAACTATATAGCAAAGAATATTCTGCATCAGGATCCACATGCTACAGACTATTGGGGCAATAAATCTGTTGGAGCCTTCTTGAAAAATGTGATGAGCAAAGGTGCTACTGAAGATTGGAAGGATTTATTGCGTACCAGCATACGTTCAGGTATGAGTGCAAAACCCATGGTTGAGTACTTTTCTCCTGTGATGATTTATTTAAAAAGAATTAATGCAGGCAGGGTTTACTCCTTACCAGAGAAATTAATATTCAATTAAGTATCATCCAATAATTTAAGCAACTACTTTATTTATAAAATACATTTGACCGATACAATATTTCAATGGTTATTTAATTCATTGAATATTGTATCGGTTTTAATTTTCTTTACTATTGGATTTATAAAACGGGTTTTAGCTTAGCTGTAAAGTGTCTTAACAAAGGGGTTTCTTCTGTAA
>CANGOT010000090.1 GCA_947455425.1 Chitinophagaceae bacterium
ACATTGTTGGGCTTTTGTTTGTTAACTTGTACTTTTATATCTTTAATCAGCAGCGGTTCCGGGCAGACGAGCAATGAATTCCAGCCCTGCAGCAAGCCCTGCCCTTTGGCTGCAATAAGTTGTAGACACAAACTTCAAAATATTTATAAAGAAAAATGTGTAAAGTTTATCACTCTGTTGGCTGTTTAACAACTGTAAAAACACATTTAAGTCGACATAACATTAATGACTTCAATTCTATAAACGAGGTACTACATTTTCGACAGAACTTTTCAACTTTAAGACATCAAATCATTTCAAGACACGAACAACTTATTGAAAACGAAAAAGTTGCTCTTGAAGCAGAAATTTCACAATTAGACAATATAATTAAAGCAGACAAAGCTCAATTTGAAAACATTTTTCTCAGTGAAATTGAAGAATTGCGGCTAAAGCTATACAACTTATCCAGTTCAGTAAGTTTGAATTTTATTCAGAGACTTATCAACTTCACCAAGCAATGGAGTTTAAAAAAGAAACTTCAAAGTTTAGAACTCAATTTGGATAACAATGTCAGTAATGCAGTCAGCGACTTAATTGACCAACTTCAATTTAAAACTAATCGCAAACAATATATCACTTCACATTTTAGGGATGCTGTAAACGAAAGTTGTTTTGACGAAATCAATAATATTGAGAATAAACAGCGTATAATTGAAGAAGTAAAAAATTCTATTTATGGAGCGTTAGGGGAATATAAAGTTGTAAAAGAATTGGAAAATTTATCTGATGACAACATTTTGATAAACGACTTTTCTCTAAGTTTTAATCCTGCTATTTACAATCGACAAGAAAATGATTATATCAAATCAATTCAGATTGACCATTTGCTTATTACACCTTCTGGTATCTTTATTATTGAGACAAAAAATTGGAGTGAAAAATCATTGGCTAGTTTAGATTTACGTTCCCCAGTTGAACAAATAAAACGAACAAACTTTGCACTGTTTAAAATATTAACTGGTGATATTTCAAGAAACAGAGTAAAACTAAAACATCATCATTGGGGAGACAGAAAAATACCTGTAAAAAACCTGATTGTATTGACAAATTCAAAACCAAACGAGGAGTTTCAATATGTGAAAGTCTTAACAGTTAATGAGCTTCTGGGTTATGTCAAATATTTCAAGCCAGTTTTCACAAATGAGGAGACTGAAACAATTGCAAATTATTTGCTCAACTTGAATGACTAAAAACATTTGACATAAATAATAAGATGACCGAAGTAAAATCTTACTGCAGCCAACATTAGGTTTGGCATTATTGGGGCTTGACGAATATAGCCTCAGCATTTGTTCTTTATTGTACTTCAGTTTGGGCTTGACGTTATAAATTTGGCTTATGAACAAAACATCAGCAATATTGCAATTATTGGGCTTCGGTTATGGGCAGACGGAATGCTAATTCCCCAACAACGCCAAGCCTTTTTCGTTGTGGGCAATTAGCAACGACAACTCTACAATTAGACAAAATTCAATAGACACAATACTTTAAAGACTTTTTGTAAGCTTATACAAAACCTAACAGCGAAGCCGAAAACTGCAGTATTTGAAAGAGTAGGCAAAAAATAAAATGAAAATATGAGAAAAACAATTTTTAGAGGATTAACCCTAATGACAGCAATGGCATCTATGAATGCTTGCAAAAAAAGTGACACAGCAGACGATACAAGAACTCAATTTTTAACAAAATCAGCTTGGAAAGTTGTTGCATCACGTAAACAAAAAAATGGCGGTTCTTGGACTGATACATACAGTTCTCTTTCTGCGTGCCAAAGAGACAATACTGTTACTTTTTCAACTACTGGCTCGATCGTTTTTGATGAAGGTGCAACAAAATGTAATTCAACAGACTCGCAAGTCATACCTACTGGACCTTGGCGATTTACTGCTAATGAGACAAAAATTGAGATGTCATATATTGGACAAAATTTAAGTCTTGAAATTATTCAGTTGGATGCAATAACTTTAAAGACAAGTAAACAAGAAACTTCAAGTGGGGATGTATATACAGATGAAACAACTTTCAGCCATTAAGCCTAGACTTATTCTCCAAATAGTAAAGCTGTAAATTGGAATCAGTTTTTTAAATTATTAACTGCCCACAACATTAGGTTGGGCTTTAATGGGTTTGACAAATATTGTCACAACATTTGTTCTTTTTTTACTTCATTTCTGTTTCTACGTTATATATTCAGCAATGAATGATATATAAAAAATATTGCAATCATTGGGCTTCGGTTATGGGTTAACGGAATGCTAATTCCCCAACAAACGCAAGGTCTTTTTCGTTGGTTGCAGGCATTTGGAAAACCTCAAAATTCAAATAGATACACATAAAATGATTAACGATAAAATTATTTACAGAAAGGCAAATCCGACTGATGTTATAAAACTCTCTGTTCTTTTTAAAACAGTATATATTCAGACTTATGGCACAGAAGGAGTATCAGACGAGTTTGCAAATTTTATTACAAAACAATTTTCAGTAGAAAGACTGCAAGACTTAATTGTGAACAATTCCGACAGGATAATTGTAGCGGTTTACAAAGACAATTTGGTGGGTGTGGTAGAAATTGAATTCGATAAAAAATGCCCAGTAGACAATATTGTTGGCCCCGAACTTAACAAACTATATATATTAGAAAGTTTTTGCGGAAAAGGAATAGGCTATAATCTTTTAGCAGATGCCGAAAAAATTGTGAAATCTAAAGGAATTAATTTAATGTGGCTTTGGGTTCTTGTTACGAATGATAGAGCCATCAGATTTTATGAAAAACAAAATTTTAAATGGATAGGAAATGCACCTTTTCAAATGGAAAAGAATAGTTATGATAATAAAGTGATGGTGAAATTTTTTTAAGTGATGAAACAAAAATGATCGATACTAACACTAGGGTTGACACTATTAGGGCTAGATGTTATCAATCTGATTATTGAATAAAATATCAGAATATTGCAATTATCAACTATGCGTATCGATTGTTGAAACGCTAATTTTCCAACAATGCCAAGTGTATAATTATGAACCTTGAAAACATAGAAAAGTAATATCAAATGTTTAGACACCAAGGTAAAACGAGAACTTTTATACATAACCTTCGAATCGCTTCATTATTATCTTTTGTTGCTGGAATTGTAAATGTTGCTGGTTATTTTTCTGTTCAAAGATTGACAACTAATGTAACAGGACACTTTGCATTTTTTGTGGATGAAGTGTTTAAACTAAACTTCTGGCAAGGGCTTGTTTATTTTCTTTATATTTTTTTCTTTTTCTTAGGTTCTTTTGTCTCTAGCTTTCTTGTAGAAACTATGTCGAGAAAAGATGACCACTATATCTACTCAGTTCCTGCATCAATAGAATGCTTAATTCTTTTTATTATTGGTTTTTGGGGGCAAAACTTAATAATTAAAAATCCAGACATTATTACATTCAGTTTGCTCTTTGCAATGGGTTTACAAAATTCTTTGGTAACAACAATTTCAAGTGCAAGTGTTAGAACAACTCATTTAACAGGGCTTTTTACTGACTTGGGAATTGAATTATCACAATTGTTTTTTTATAAAGCCAAAGAACAAAAGCTAAAACTAATTTCATCAATAAAGCTTCGCTTGACAATAATTGGCTTTTTTTTCATAGGTGGCATAGTTGGTGGGGTTTTATATTCAAAGCTTGGACTTTACTCTCTTGTCTTTGCTGCGATAACATTAGTTGTAGGGTTAATTTACGACAACATAAAATTCAAGCTCATACTATTAAGACGTAAACTAAAAAGTCACTGATTAAAACTTCAGATAAAATTTGGTCTGATACCATCAGATTCTATATAAATTGGCTAACATTTTTATTTACTCAACTTGGGATTGAACTGAGCGTTAAAAATTTCTCATGAATAAAGTATCAATCAAAAATTAAGTCAAGTTTCTTTATGCATTGACATATTCAGTTTAAACATTTCCCCCCTGATCATCTGCATCAGCAAAACAATTTTATTCATTTCATTTTCCAAGTAATACATTCTTAAATTAATCTTCTGCAAAGACAATAATATTTGTTGCAACGTTAATCTTGTTTTATACAATTCATTTTTTAAATAGTTCAATTCAAAATAAATATTCTGCTCAGCAACAGTATTCTTCTGCACAGACCATTAATGTATTATAAGTGTATAAAAAACTATCTTACATGTCTTGCAATCTTTAATCAATAGAATATTGCCATCAGATATAACGTAAATATTCATTCTCAAACTAATAACCTTCACCTAATCATTACTCAATTCTTTTAAGTTATTTGCTAGTGCCATCGTGTACGTAAATTCTATGCCTTTTAGACTTTCATAATTTGATGCAGCCACTTACCAGTTGTATTTTTACAACATTATTTTAATCAACTATTTTAGAAATAACGATGCTTACCATTAAAAGAATTGTTTTATTACTGTTGTTAATTTTTTGTTTGGGTGATAGCCCGCTAAAAGCTGCTACATATTTTGCTTCAACAACAGGCACTGGTGCTGGTACAATAGCTGATCCCTGTAGTGTAGCAAGTGGATTAAACAAACTAACCAGTGCTGGAGATACGCTATATCTCAGAGGTGGCATTTATTATCTATCTGCCAAAATTTCTATTAACAAATCGGGTACCTCAACAGCAAGAATAGCCATTATGGCTTATGCTAATGAAAAGCCTGTTTTAGATTTTAGTGCAGAACCATATGGTAGTGCTAATCCTGGGGTATCACTTAGTAACACATCTTCTTATTTGCATATAAAAGGTCTGGTCATTAGATATGCAGGAGATAATGGAATGATCAACAACGGCAGTAATCATATTATAGAGAATTGTGAATTTTATGGCAACTGTGATACTGGTTTGCAACATAAGTCTGGTGGTAATAATTTAATTCTCAATTGCGATTCTCATGAAAATTTCGATTATGAAAGTGGTGGCATTGGCACACCGAATTATGGTGGTAATGCAGATGGATTTGCAGACAAGCAATACACCAATGCAAACGCTAATACTTACGATGGTTGTCGCTCCTGGAATAATGCCGATGATGGCTGGGATTTCTTTCAGAAAATAGGCAATACAACTTTAAAAAACTGCATTTGTTATCATAACGGCCCGGTAACTTATAATATGAGCAATCATCCCAGATACTTAACAGATAAAACCTGGTTTGATCAGTTTACAAACTTAGCAGCCTACCCAAACTATGGAAATGGAAATGGGTTTAAACTAGGTGGAGATTTTACAGCTCACAATGTAGAAGTGATTCGTTGTTTAGCCGTATGCAACAGAGTACGTGGTTTTGATCAAAATAATAATTATGGCACCATGACCATTTTAAATGCATCGGCTTATCGTAATGGTTATAATTATGGTTTTGGTACTTCTAGTGGTGGAACGTTGATTATAAAAAATAGTGTATCACTAAGCTCAATCAATAGCAATGCTTTTGCCAGCCAAACCGTAACGAATATTAATAACAGCTGGAACTTATCTTCAGTAACAGTAAATAGTAGTGATTTTGTTAGTCTTGACACACTGCAGTTAATTACTGCAAGAAATACTAATGGCACTTATACTACTTCTTTTATGAACTTAGTTAGTGGAAGTGATTTAGTGGATGCAGGATTATTTGTTGGTATTCCTTATTCGGGTAATTCGCCAGATTTAGGATACTATGAATTGGGGGTTATTAATCAGTTTCCTCCAATTGTTACTAGTCAGAATATTTCTCAAACAATTGTACTGGGTAATCCTATTGTTAGTATGGTTTTTTCTTGGAGTGGTGGAGCTACAGGTCTTGATACTGCCAACATACCCAATGGCATTACAGCCACCTTTGACATTACTAATAAAACCTTAACGCTTCAAGGCACTCCAACTGCTTTAGGAAATTATACTTTTACTGTTACAAGTATTGGTGGTGCGGGTTTACCGATTGTAACAACCTGTTATATTTATGTAACTTCAGCATCAGCAAAAAGAATAGCATATTTTACTACACTGCCTATGACAGCACCTGATATGCCGATATATAATAAGCTCAGCTCTAACCCCGATTTTCTTATTGTGCCAGTAGATGCCACTGCTACAACAACAGATTATACTAGTTACGATGCAATTGTCATGAGCTCTGTTCCAGGGTCTACTGCTGCTGGTTTTGCTGCTCTTGAAGCAGTAAATAAACCCAAGCTTTTGTTGAAACCTTTTACTTTAAAAAATACTGTTTGGAATTGGGTGAATGGTAATGCAGTGAATACTTCACAAAGTGGAGTAACGATTAGCAATAAAACACATGTAATTTTTTCTGGACTAACATTTATAGGAACTAATAACGATGAATTACAACTATTTTCTTCAGTAACTACCAATGCAGTAACTGGAGTAACCAACAGTACATGGATGGCCACCCCAGCTGTTACTGTTTTAGGTAATGCTCTTGGCTCAACTACAACCAATAGTGTTGTAGAAATTCCTGTTGGAACAAATATGAATGGAACGATAACAACACAACGTTTTGTAATGATTGGCTTAAGCGAATTTTCTATGGCGAATGTTACTACAACGGCAACACAATTAATTGAAAACACTGTTTATTATATTCTTGGTCTTGGAGTACCACTTCCTGTAGAATTCAACAGTGTTAGTATTACTGCTGGTATTAGTAATGCTAAGTTGAAGTGGAAGGTTGGTGCCGAAATTAATATTAAACAATACGATATTCAACGTTCGTCAAATGGGGTTGATTTTACTACGATTGCATCAGTTACTGCCAGGGGTAGCAGTGAATATATGTATACTGATGATGCAGTTTTAACTGGTAACAGCTTCTACAGAATCATTGCAAAAGAAAATAATGGCAAATCAATAATAAGCCGAATATTAGTGTATAGTAGTTTTCATAAGAACCCCTCTATTATTGTTGCACCTAATCCGGTTGAAGACAAAAGGATAAACCTGCAACTGAATAATCTTGAAAAAGGAAAAGTATTGCTGGAGTTGTTTAACAGTAACTCACAATGTGTATTTTCAACCTGTATAGAAAATGAAGGAGGTATTTGTACAAAATCAATCTTAGTTCCCAATACCTGCTCTACGGGAGTTTACAACTTGTTGGTAAGAACCTTAAATGCAAAGACTGTTAATTCTAGAGTTTTTATAAAATAGCGTTTCTAAACACAAGAAACGAAATCTGATTTAAGATGGCAAAAGAAACTATTAAGAATATATCAGCAGATGAGAGGAAAGTGATACTAACAATATTGAAATCACGATTTGAAAAAAATAGTCACCTCCATAAAGGCATCAAGTGGGACGCAGTAGAGATGAAGCTGTTGAACAATTCTGAAAAGCTTTGGTCGTTAAATGAAATGGAAAAAACTGGCGGAGAGCCAGATGTTGTAGGCTATGATAAAAAAACGGATGAGTTTGTTTTTTATGATTGTTCTGCAGAAAGTCCTGCTGGTCGCAGGAGCTTTTGTTATGACAGAAAAGCCCTGGAGTCCAGAAAAGAAAATAAGCCAAAAAATAATGCTGTAGATATTGCTACTGCCATGGGGATTGAACTTTTAACCGAAGATGAATATAGAACCTTGCAACAACTTGGAAACTTTGATACCAAAACTTCAAGTTGGATAAAAACACCAGAAACTATAAGAAATCTTGGCGGTGCCATTTTTTGTGACCGTCGCTATAACAATGTATTTGTGTATCACAATGGTGCAGAATCATATTATGCTGCCAGAGGATTTCGTGGTTCTTTAAGGGTGTAAAACTGATGGTATAACTCCAAACAGTTAATTCAAAATATTTCTCAGCATTGATGCTCTAGTTTACGTTGCTCCATTGAGTTTTTAAATATTTGAATTAAGATATTCGTATCAATATCTTCCAGCTTTTGAATGTGTAAACAACCACCACTTGTTTTATGCTTACCCAATTGTTTTAGTAATGTTTCTCTGTCTTTAAAATCCGAACCTAAATAAAAAATAATAGATGTTGATCGGGATGCAATTCCTGCAAGAGGTGCATCACCCTCTCTGCCACTTTCATACTTATAATGGTAACTGCCAAAACCAACAATGCTTGGCCCCCACATCTTTGGCTCATAACCTGATTCTTTTGAGACTAGATCAATAATAGAAATACAGTCTTTTCGTTTTTTTTCATTCACAATACCTGCCAGAAAATCGGCTACACTTGCATCTGTTTCAGTAGTTTTATTCTTTGCCATATCTGATATTTATGTTGGTAAAAATATCATTTTTTGCTCTATTTATAACAACCAATGAGAAATTTCAGAAGGGTACCTTATTGAAAGGAAAATTAGTATTGTAGAGAATGACAGATATTTTTTAAGAATCTATTCAACAAAAAAGCCTCTTATTAAAAGAGGCTTTTTTGTTACTTGTAATAAATTATAAGTGCGATAAGATTTTTTTCTCTAAAACACTTTTAGGTACTGCACCCATTTGTTTATCTATCACCTGACCATTTTTAAAGAAAAGAATAGCAGGGATTGATG
>CANGOT010000091.1 GCA_947455425.1 Chitinophagaceae bacterium
GGTTTCTACCTTGTAAATGTTATCACAACAGAAGGTAATAAGACTAAGAAACTAATTGTAGAATAATCATCTAACAACTAGTTATACAAAAAAACCTCCAGGCCGAAAAGCCTGGAGGTTTTTTTATGTGGCTGATAAATAGGTAACCAGTATAATGCATCGATATAAAATAAGCGGAAAATATTAGAAGCTGTTAAATTGAAAATAACATGAACCTGGCATCGTAAATATTGTTTCTGCTCAACGAAGTTTAAAACTTCGTTAGGTTACATTGATTATTTAACAATGACTTTATAAAATCTCCTTGAATATACTTTTAATAAGCATTTAACAGTGAATTGTTCTGTTAGCTGGAAGTTGCGTTGAGGTTGTAACTAGATACCAAATAATTAATTGTAGTATATTAAATCTATTTGCAAATTCTTAATTGTGAACAATGCATAGCTATGGTATGCAATATGTGTTACTATTGCATCTATTGCTTTAAAGTTGACATCGTTTGCATAGAAAACAAACCCCTTTTATCAAAAAAATAAGGAATTCTTACATCAAAATATCAACTTTGCTATCAACATTTATTTAACGATTTAATATGAGACTAACGAAGATTCTTGCCATTCTTACTGCTTTTGTGTGTTGCAATATAGCTATTGCACAAAACACAACAGTTAAAGGAAAAGTAATTAACGAAACTACTCAAAAGCCATTGGCTTCTGCTACGGTATCAATTGTAGGTTCAAAAAAAGGAACTGCAACCGATGCTAACGGTAATTTTAGCATTAAACTTCCAGACGATAAAGAATACAAATTGTCTATTGTATTTACCGGATTTACCACAAAAATAGTTGCAGTAAAAGGCGGGGCAAACATTACTGTAATATTAAAAGAAGATGTGAAAGATGAAGGTGAAGTGGTTATTCAAACTGGTTATGGAAATCCTATAAAAAAGAAAGAAGTCATTGCATCCGTATCAACAGTAGGAGCTAAGGACTTAAAAGATATTCCTATTACATCTGTAGGCGAGGCATTGAATGGTAGATTAGCAGGTGTAACTGCAACTACTGCCGAAGGTAGTCCAGATGCTCAGGTTGCCATTAAGGTACGTGGTGGTGGTTCTATCACTGGTGATAATACTCCTTTATTTGTTGTTGATGGTGTTATTGTAGAAAACGGACTAAGTAACCTTGCTTTAAATGATATTCAGGATATCACAGTGTTAAAAGATGCTGCTGCAACTGCTATTTATGGTGCAAGAGGTGCAAATGGGGTAATGGTTATCACAACAAAAGCTGGTAAAGTTGGGAAACTAAAAGTAACTTATAATGCTTATGCAGGATTTAAATCATTACCAAAAACCCTTGCTGTGCTGAGCCCTTATGACTATGTCATGAATCAATATGAAAGAGCTGTAATTAACTCAAATGATTTAAATACTTTTAGAACTAATTTTGGAAGCACTTGGGATACACTAGAAAATTATTTACAAGCAACTCCAGTTAATTGGCAAAAGCAGTTAATGGGTCTAAGCGGTTTTTCTCAACAGCATAATGTTGGTTTAAGTGGAGGAAATAAAAAAACAACTTATTATGGAAGTTATACCTATCAAAAAGATAAAGCTATTGTAATAAATTCAAACTTTGTAAAGCATCTAATTAACTTAAAAGTTGATCATAAAATAACTAATAAAATTAAAGTTGGTGCAACTTTAAAATACTTAGATCAAAATGTTTATGGTGCTGGAACTTCATCTGAGAATACATCTTTCAATCGTTTAAGACAATCAGTTAAATATCGTCCGTATTTAAAACCAGGTGAAACTATTGATGATATTGATTTTGGTGATCCTGCTGCTGGCAATGGATTATTACTTATAAATCCTATTAAACTGGCAGATAACGAGTATAGAAGACAAACCACTAATAATCTTAACTTAAGTTTTAGTGTTACTTATAACATTACAAAGAACCTCACATTCAGATCTAATGTTGGGTATGAAACCAGTATGTTGCAAGACAGACAGTTTAGCGATTCTTTAACACCATATGCCACCATTCAAAATGGTACAAACCCAATATTAAGTTTCGATAGTACGAAGAAAGTTAATATTACTAATTCAAATGTGCTAACATATTCTTTAAAGAATTATAAAAAAAGACACGACCTTGATATCTTGTTTGGAGAAGAAACCACGGATTTAAGAACAACTACTAATACTAATTTATATAAAAATATTCCTAAAAACTTAGGTGCTGAAGCATCCATCAATACAAAAAATAATTATGGAGCTCAGGCAGCTGGTTTTCCTAACCATACTGAAAAAAGAGCTACTATAGCTTCTTTCTTTACAAAAATGAATTATACTTTAGATAAAAAGTATTTTGTAACTTTTGTAATGAGGGCAGATGGCTCCTCTAAGTTTGCTCCAGAGCAACGTTGGGGATACTTTCCTTCTGCATCAATAGGATGGAGAATTTCTAACGAAAAATTCTTTGAGAAAATAAAAGTTATTGATGATTTAAAGTTTCGTGCTAGCTATGGTGCTAATGGTAATGCCAGAATTGACGACTACCTCTATCAATCAACATTTAGAAATGATGTGTATTACTACGGAATCAATAATCAAGTCGTTAAAGCTTACACTGCAAGTGCTTTAGCAAACGAAAAACTTAAGTGGGAAGCTTTGGTTTCTCAAAATATTGGCTTGGATATCACTTTGTTTAAAAGACGTTTAGAAATCAATGTAGATTATTACATTAACCATTCTAAAGATTTATTGTTAAATGTGCCTGTAGCAAATACTTTTGGCTATGCAGCACAATTACAGAACATAGGTAAAACAACCAATCGTGGTGTAGAGGTGCAATTAAATGCAAGCATTATTCAAAAGAAAAGTGGTTTCAACTGGAGTGCTAATTTTAATATCTCATTCAATAAAAATGAAATCACACAATTGGGTAGAAATATGCAATATTTCTCACCTGATGCTAGTTGGGGCGTTTCTGGTCAACAATCTGATTATATCGAAAAAATTGGTCAACCTGTTGGTTCAATGTATGGGTTAGTTACAGACGGTTTTTATACTACAAACGATTTTTCTGGATATGACGCATCAACACAGTCATTCACTATGAAGCCAGGTATAGTAAAAATTAGTAGTGGTCTTATCGCTGCTAATAGAGTGCAACCAGGCACTATCAAATTTAGAGATTTAAATGGAGATGGGGTCGTTGATTTAGTAAATGATAGAACTGTAATTGGTAATCCTACACCACAATTTACAGGAGGCTTAAATCAACAGTTTTCTTATAGAAATTTTGATGCAAGTATTTTTCTAAATTTCTCTTATGGGGGACAAATTTATAACGCCAATAAAATTGAATTAAGTAATAACTATGTTGCGAATGCTAATTTACTAGCTATTATGAAAGATAGATGGAGAACAATTGATAACAGCGGTAATTTAATTACTGACTTAAATGAATTAGCTGCTGTAAATGCCAATGCTAAAATATGGACTCCAAACCGTTTTGGAACAGACTTTCTTACCCATAGTTGGGCAATAGAAGATGGCTCTTTCTTAAGAATCAACAATATTACTGTTGGTTATTCATTGCCTATTAAAAGCTTGGCTAAACTACATATCAGTAAATTTAGAATGTATGTTACGGGAAATAACTTAGCAGTATTTACAAGATATACAGGCTATGACCCAGAAGTTAGTGTAAGAAAGAGCCCACTGACTCCTGCATTGGATTATTCTGCTTATCCTAAAAGTCGTTCTATCATTGTTGGAATCAATGTTGGATTTTAAATTAATATAAAAATATAAATAATGAACTATATAAACATTAAAACGAAATTCATATTCATCATTGCTTTTGTTGCATTGAGTGTATCTGGTTGTAAAAAATTTTTAGATCAACAACCCATTACGCAGTTAGGTCCTAATGCTGTTTTTATTGATGTGGCAACTACACGAGAAGCCTTGGCTGGTGTATATTCCAGATTAACAGGTGACAGAGCTTATGGAATTAGATTAAGTCTTTATTATCCGGTTGATAATGATGAAGAAATTGGCCCAAATGGGGGTAGTGGTGCCAGATATGAAATAGCCAGATATGCCCCAACTTTAACAAATGTTGAAGTAGCTAATCCCTGGGCTCAAATTTTTCAAGGGATAGATTTTGCGAATATTTGTATTGATCAAATTCCACAAATGAGTATGTACAATAATGGTACAACACAACAAAAAAAGCAATTGCAAAGAATGTTAGGCGAGGCATTAACTTTACGTGCTCAGTTTTACTATGAAGCTATCAGAAATTGGGGAGATTTACCTGCTCATTTTACACCTGCATATAATCTAGCTGCTTCTAATCCCTTTCCTTCAAGAGTTAATAGAGATACCTTATACGATCATATTATTGATGATTTAAAAACCGCTGCTACTCTAATGCCTTGGCGAGCAGAATTGGCCTCTATTGGAGACCCTATAGATGAGAGGCTCACAAAAGGCACGGCTAAAGCATTAAGAGCAAGAATTGCTTTAGCTAGAGGTGGTTATTCATTGCGTCAGGATTCAAAAACTATGGAGAGAAGAAGTGACTATTTAAAGTATTATCAAATTGCGAAAGATGAGTGCTATGAGATTATGCAAAGTGGACAACATAATTTGAATCCAAGCTATAAAGCACTATGGAAAGACCAAGTAGGAGCTCATGCAGTTGCTGACCCAGATGGTGAATTAATGTTTCAAGCTAGTGGTATTGGTTTAAGTGGAACAGCTGATACTAAATTAGGTTATTACAATGGACCAACTGTAAATGGAAATGGTAATAAATCAATTATTCCTTTGCCTACCTATCTATATCTTTTTGATTCAACAGATTTGAGACGTGATGTTACTATTGCACCTTATATAGTTTTGGCTGATGGTAAAACTAAAACTGGAACATCGTTAGTTACAATGAACGACGGAAAGTATAGAAGAGACTGGGTTTCTAATCCTACAATTGACCCAGCCAGTGCACAACAATATATGGGCTTGAAATGGCAAATACTGCGTTATTCCGATGTTTTGTTAATGTTTGCTGAAGCTGAGAATGAATTAAATGGGGCTACTCCAGCCGCTTATGATGCTATTAATATGGTTGTAAGAAGAGGACACGGCAAACCTATTGCTACGCCAGATGCAACTGTTGATATTCCAAATGGATTAAGCAAACCAGATTTCTTTACAATCATTATGAATGAAAGAAGTAAAGAATTAGGTGGCGAAGGCATTAGAAAATATGATTTAATTAGATGGAATCTACTACAAACTAATTTAGATAAAACCAGAAATTGGTTAATGGCTATGGCAGGTACAGCTCCTACTTTACCTGCTGGTGTTGGGCCATATGGAGGGCTTATTACTTTGCCTAAATCGATGTTTTACAAATTAGGAACTATTGCTGACGATAAAACTATATGGGCTAATTCTTATTACTCTGCCTCTCCATCTAGTACTCCAGCAGGTAGTAAGTCAACCACTTGGTTCGATGCAAGCAGTGGGTTATTTCCTGTTGTTGAAAAGATGGCTAAAGTTATTGCCAGTGGCTTTACTCCAAACAAATCAGAGTTATTGCCAATACCACAAGCATCTATCGATGCTAATGTGAACCTTACTCAAAATCCTAACTATTAATCAATATCAATTTTCTTATTAAACAAAAATGCCTTGCTAAATGCAGGGCATTTTTATTATGATTTACTGTTGAAAATTCATAAAACAAACGAAGATGTTTTACACAATAAAATATCTCGAATCGTTATCTACTACTTTTGATCTTGATGAAAAGATTTACTGATACATATACCGATGTGGGTAGAAGAAAAAGATTGGTTGAATTATTAAAAGAAAAAGGAATAACAGATAGTAATGTATTAGATGCCATTAATACCATTCCACGACACTTTTATGTTGATACTGTTTTTGACGCAAAAGCTTATGATGATGTTGCTATTCAAATAGCAGCAGAGCAAACCATTTCTCAGCCTTATACAGTAGCATTTCAAACACAATTGTTGAATATAAAAAAAGGTAATAAAGTACTTGAAGTTGGAACGGGTAGCGTTTATCAGGCAAGTGTTTTGGCTCATATCGGAGCCAGAGTTTTTACCATAGAAAGACAAAAGAAATTGTTTGAAGAAAATAAGAATTTCATTTTTAAAAACAAATACCCTAACCTGAAATTCTTTTATGGTGATGGCTTTGCCGGACTACCAACTTTTGCACCCTTCGATAAGGTAATTATCACCGCAGGGGCTCCCTTTATTCCCCCCAAATTAATGGAGCAGTTAAAGGTGGGCGGTGTAATGGTCATTCCTGTTGATGAAGGCGAGAATCAAAGAATGCTTAGACTTACAAAGAATGAAGATGGAACTTATATCGAAGAAAAGTTTGAACAGTTTTCTTTTGTGCCAATGCTTACAGGTAAAAGCCATTAATACTATTTAACCAAACATAAGTCATCCCATCTACTGGTGTATTTTGGGCTATGAAAATTCTGTTGCATTTTCCAGTTTCTTGTTGTGCCAGATGCTGCAAATTTTAGTATATCATTTCTTTGGCTAAAATTAATATTGTCCATTACACCCATTAAAAACCTTGATTTGTTTTTTGTGTCCGATAAAAATAAATTGCCTTGTATCGAAGCATCGGGCACAATATCACTCAGCATCACACCAGCTTTTTTATAAACAGTTCCTTGTTCAAATAATCGTTCTGCAAGCACTATGGCAGGTTTAATAAGTTGATGTGTTAGTGATGTGGCTAGTGGCAATGTAGTATAAGTATTAATGGTGGTTCCTCTATTAAAACTTGCGTTGTGCGATTCTTGTTTGGCCACTAAAAAAACACTAATGGTTTTGGCCGCACAATTTTGTCTTCTTAGTTTCTCTGCAGCTCTTGATGTATAAGTGGCAATAGCTTCTTTAATACTTTTAATATCGGTAACTGCTGCACCAAACATTCTTGTTGTCATAATCATTTTTTTATTCAGCAATTCATCTTTCATCTGAATGCTTGGAAAGCCCTTTAATTCTTGAATAAGTCTTACACCAACAACGCCACCTAAATGTTTTTTTGCCCAAATAATATTTTGTTTGCTTAAGTCATAAGCTGTATGAATATTGAATTTTTTAAGCTTTTCTGCATAGCTAAAACCAACGCCCCAAACGGCATCTATTGAGGTTTGCTGTAATGCAGCATCAATTTTTTCTTTAGTGTTTAACACCATTACACATTGTGTGATTGCTTTATTTTTTTTCGATAATTTATTAGCAACTTTTGCTAGCACTTTTGTGGTAGCAACTCCTACCGATACCTTAATGCCAGTCCATTGTTCAACAGTGGTTCTTATTTGCATGGCAATATCTTCAATCTGTTCTGGTGGAATGATATCTAAGTTAATAAAAGCCTCATCAACACTATATACTTCTACATTATGTTGCCCAAACATCGTTCGAAGTGTTTCCATCACACGCCAGCTTAAATCGCCATACAAATTATAATTAGAAGAAAACACAGCCACATGATTTGCCTCAATAATTGGCTTGGCTTTAAAATACGGCCCAGCCATTCCAACGCCTAAAGCTTTTGCTTCATCGCTTCTAGAAATAATGCAACCATCATTATTGCTAAGCACAATAACTGGTTTGTTCTCTAAATCGGGTCGAAACAATCTTTCACAAGAACAATAAAAACTATTGCAATCTACTATGGCTATCATAATAAATTAATGCAACTGATGAATAACATACGTAACAACACCCCAACATTGAAACTGCGAAAATTCATCTATTACAATATCTCTAAACCTTTTGTTATCGGCACTTAGAATAGCTTTATTAAAACTTTGCTGATAACGTCTAACAAACAATTCACCATTAACAGCAGCCACCATTACTGTATTATTTGTTGCTTTAACACTTCTATCCACCACTAAAACATCGCCACTAAAAATGCCGGAATTTTCCATTGCATTGCTATTCATTCTAAAAAAATAAGTAGCAGGTTTATTGCGTATCAGCATTTCGTTCAGGTCAATTCCTCGTTCCATAAAATCATCAGCAGCTGCACCAAATCCAGTTGCATTAGCTGTTTTAACATCTTGTTGTGTAAAACCTTTCGTTCCATTATAAGCAGATTGATAGAGCGTTTCTTGATTCATAAAATAAAATTAGTCGGCTAAATTAGTTAGTATTTTAATAACTATAAAATTTAGTTTTGTTTTAATGTTCATATAACAGAACCTGTCAAATACAGCATTAAAATTGAATCCCCTACATTTGCAACCTACTCACAAAATAACAAGGCAAGTTGTAAGCCCTTTGTTTGTAATAATAATTTTCTCCGCTGATTCAGAACATACAACATCTTTCCAGCTCACACACATTTAAACCATTATAATGGCATTTAAAGATTTAGAACTCATTGCCCCCATCCTTGTGGCATTAAACGAAGAAGGATACGTTAC
>CANGOT010000092.1 GCA_947455425.1 Chitinophagaceae bacterium
AACCTTAAAGATGGCAGTGTATACACTGGCTATTTTTTTAAGAATCCCAAATTGCCTAATAAGAAAGATAATCTATGGCACTTTGTAATACCAGCAACAGCTACTACCGAACTGGTTAATTTAACCTTCAATGGAGATGATATAGACAGCATTAAAATCATCAATCTATTTTAAGAGCTTGCCTAGATTAAGAACTTATCTACATTCAACAAAAGCATTTCTTTTTGTTGGATGCAGTGAGCCTGTTTCCCAAAGCCTCATCGCAAAATACTGGGGCTTATTTAGTATATCAACTACACAATCAGATTTGCAACAACATAAGCAATCACCCAGTAATTATCTTAATTCACTGATGTGTTCTTATGTTTCTTATGTGGTAAAAAAAAAATATAAAACCATCATATAATAGGTTGTCCTTTTTCAATCACAACACATTATTCTATAAAAATGAATACCATTTAACCTTGAATGATAATATAGAATAGATACAAACAATATATACAAAAAGCGAAGGATAAGCGAAGGATGACCGAAGGATAAGCGTTAGTTTAGCGAAAGTTTTACGAAGGATACAACAAAGATACATATCTTTACCATATGGCAAAGAATAATGATAACATAGTACTACTTGGCACAACTGGCAATTTGGGTAAACAGTTGGTAATAAAACAGTATAAAAAAGGAATCGTGGTAGCTAAGTTTCCCGATATGTCAGGCATTACCCCCTCTAAAGAATAAGAGAAGAAAAGATCGAAGTTTGCATTGGCTGTGGCATTTGCAAAGCAAATAAATAATAACCCCGATGAGCATAAAAAATGGAAGAAAAACTATCCCGAAGCAACATCAGTGTTTCAGGCTGCTATTAGCTGGTATATGAAAAATAACTAGCGAATGGATGGATGAATAATCACATCCTATAGTTTGGGTATGAAGGAATGGATATCATTTCAATTTATGTATAGATGGGCGGTATCTTTATCATTCGTCTTACCTTCACAAACAATTTATCGTTTGCGATTATTTCATCTTAGAAAATAATATCATGTCCAATATAAAAAGCTTACAGCAGTTTAATAATCTTGTTGGAATTAAGTTTCAACTATACAATAGCTTATTCACCTCACTCCCATTTCATACCATAGAAAAAACAGGCATCCTGGTATCCATGCTATTATTGGCTTGTGAAGAAGGATACGAACAGGCATTCAGCCCACAACAAATAATAGATACATTCTTTATTAAACAAACCAACTACACTAAAGATGAAGAGAAGCTAGACCTGCTTTTTCGTTTTGTGCAATATATAGAAAGGCAAATTGTATTATTTGATGCCCTGGAAGATGCTGCATTTAAAGAGGTAAATGATATGGATGGAGCAGGTAGTTTAAAGCAATTAAGTCTATCGATTGAAGAACAGAAAAAAGATGCAGCATTGCATCATAAACTAAAAGATTTTAAGGTAAAGCTGGTGCTTACAGCACATCCTACACAGTTCTACCCAGACAATGTGTTGGGCATTATAAACGACCTCGCCAAAGCCATTGCAAAAAACAACGAGAAGCATATATACAGCTACTTACAGCAATTGGGTCGCACGCCTTTTTTTAATAAGTATAAGCCTTCTCCTTACGATGAAGCTATTAGCCTGGTTTGGTATTTAGAGAACGTCTTTTATGAAGCTGCAGGTAATATTATTAGTGAACTCAAGGCATCGCAACCCAATAGTATCAGTGCCAATAACAGCATCATCAATATGGGCTTTTGGCCAGGTGGCGATAGAGATGGTAATCCATTTGTAACAACAGCCATTACTGTTAAAGTGGCGAATGCCCTACGTGCAGCCATTATTAAATGTTACTACAATGATGTAGTGAAAATGAAACGCAGACTAACGTTTAAAAACATATATACATCACTCGCTATACTCGAAGAAAAGCTTTATAAGAATATTGATGCTCCCCAACAGACATTAGATTTTAGTAAAGATGAATTGCTGCAAACGCTTGATAATATTAAGTTACAACTGATACAACAGCACGATAGTATGTTTGTATATTTAATTGATGACTTAATGAACAAGGTGGAGATATTTGGACTATACTTCGCTAGTTTAGATATCAGACAAGAGAGCACCCTTCACACAAAAGTCATTGACTCATTAAACAATCAATACCAGTTTTTACCACTTGATTATAACAATCGTATGGAGGCAGATAAGATGCAGGCTCTCTTTTCAATCAAGCCATTAGCTGTAACCGAAACAATTGAAGATGCTTTTAGTAAAGAAACCATCGAGTCATTTTCAGCTATCAGAGAGATTCAAAAAAGCAATGGAGAAATGGGCTGTCATCGCTACATCATCAGTATGTGCAAAACATCTTTAAATGTTGTTGAAGTATGGGCATTGTTTGCTTTAGCCGGTTGGGATACAAATAATATGAGCGTAGATATTGTGCCTTTATTCGAAACCATTACCGACCTGCAAAATGCCATTGAGGTTATGAAACAGTTGTACGAGAATCCTTACTATCAAAAGCATTTACAACAAAGAGGTAACACACAAACCGTCATGCTGGGCTTTAGCGATGGCACAAAAGATGGCGGCTATTTAATGGCAAACTGGGGCATTTACAAAGCCAAGGAACAGCTTACTGCCTTATCAAAACAATATCAAATAGAGATAGTATTCTTCGATGGCAGGGGCGGCCCTCCTGCACGTGGTGGAGGAAAAACACATAAGTTCTATGCATCACTGGGTAATTAAGATATCAAACAAAGAAATTCAATTAACCATACAGGGGCAAACCGTTAGCAGTAATTTCGGTACGGTAGACAGAGCAAGGTTCAATCTGGAACAACTGGTTAATGCAGGCATCAGCAACACTTTGTTCAATAACAAACAAGCCAGCTTTAGCGATGAGCAGGAAGCATTAATCATGCAGCTTTCTGAAATCAGTTTAGAAGCATACAACAAACTAAAAACACATCCATTCTTTGTTGAATACCTGCAACACGCAAGTCCATTAAGATTTTATACTGATACCAATATAGGTTCTCGTCCAGCGAAACGAGGTGCGGGCACTACCATTTCATTAAGTGATTTAAGAGCCATTCCCTTTGTAGGTGCCTGGAGTCAGTTAAAACAAAATGTAACAGGTTATTATGGCGTTGGCACTGCATTACAAGCCATTGAAGCTTTGGGCAAATGGAAGGAGGTAAAAGATATTTACAACCAATCACTATTCTTCAGAACACTATTAGATAATTGCGAAATGGCGATGATGAAATCATATTTTCCATTAACAGCCTATCTGAAAGAACATCCACAGTATGGCGACATATGGAGCATGATTTTTAATGAGTACAAACTTACCAAAAGATATATCCTCCAACTATCCGATAAAAAAACACTGATGGAGAATTATCCTGTTGATCAAATGTCTATTAAAATGCGAGAGCGAATAGTGCTCCCATTAATAACTATTCAGCAATACGCACTAATAAAAATCAGAGACATGGAAATAAATGATATAAATACACCAATCAAACAAGACTTCGAAAAGCTGGTCATGCGTTGCTCATTTGGCATTATCAACGCCGGTAGAAACTCTGCATAAACAATAAATAAAAGGCAATATATTAAAATAAATTTGGTGGGTAACTTCATACCATTACTTTTGCACTCCTCTACATCGCGAGGTAGAGCAGCGGTAGCTCGTCGGGCTCATAACCCGAAGGTCAGAGGTTCGAACCCTCTCCTCGCAACAACACTAAAAGCCTCAATTATTTGAGGCTTTTTTTATTTACGATATAGGTATTAAAATGGTAGTTTTGAGCAATTTAATTGGCTATCTGTTTCATACAAATATCTTTGCGGTATGAAGCAATTTACTTTTGTACTGATACTTTCTTTTCTACTTATTTCCTGCGAGAAGAATATCGATTTTAAAACCAATCAAACAGCCGATGTGCTGGTAGTAGATGCCACCATTGAAGATGGTAAAGCACCACAAATTGTTTTAACACATTCGCTTAATTATTTTTCAACTATTAACCCACAAATCGCCTTAAGTAGCTTTGTTCATAATGCTGTTGTAACCATTAATAATGGAACTATTACCAGCACATTAAAAGAATTTCAAATACCATTGGGCGGTGGCTATAGCTTGTTTTATTATGGCATAGATAGTAGCAATATCAGCAACATCATGAGTGGTGAACAAGGCAAGAAATATGATTTGAAAATTGTAGCAGATGGTGTGGAATATACTTCAACCACTCACGTTCCTGTTTTAGCAAAGAAGTGTGACTCGCTGTGGTGGAAAACTGTTCCAAATAATCCAGATACTACATTAGCGACATTAACTGGAAAATTTACCGACCCCAAGGGTTTAGGTAATTATGTTAGATATTTAACTAAAGTTAATTCAGGTGTTTTTTTGCCGGGAGAGAAAAGCTCTTTTGATGATCAGGTTGTTGATGGTACAACCTACAGTATTCAAATAGATCAGGGTATCGATAGAAATAATCCTCCAGATAATAAAGACAAAGGATTCTTCCACCGAGGTGATACTATTACTTTGAAGTTTTGTAATAATGATAAAGCAACTTATACATTCTGGAATACCTGGGAGTTTGCTTATCAGTCTATTGGCAATCCATTTTCTACACCCAATAAGGTTTTGGGAAATATTAGCAATGGTGCATTAGGAGCATTCTGTGGGTATTCGGTTCAATATAAAACATTTATTATTCCTAAATAATCTCATATTTGCAACATTAATTCTTGAAAATAATCTATAACAAGTATCAAACAATAAAATATGCTGAATAGCGGAATATTAGGTTTACATAGTCTTTTACGTTGGGCTATCATTATATTTCTTGTCATTAATATTTCAAGAAGCTTCTTAAACAAGAACAACCCTTACAGCCCTTTAGACAGGTCTTGGAACTTACGCTTGGTAATCATAACACATATTAATTTCTTAATTGGACTATATCAATACTTCTTCGGAGAGAAAGGTTTTGCTTTGATAAAAACCTATGGTATGGCCGATGTAATGAAAAGCAGTAACCTTCGTTTCTGGGCTGTAGAACATATTACCGGAATGTTGTTAGCAATTATACTCATCACCATTACAAGTGTTGTTTCTAAAAAGCCTTCTGAAAACGATGTAAAAAAGCACAGTAAATTAATGTGGTTATACATCGTTGCATTAATAGTAATTATAGCAGTTGTGCCTTGGCCTTTTAGACATAACCTGGGAGATGTTCCTTTATTCAGAGGTTTATACTAATAAACACTTCGATGCCCTTCTTTAGAAACTTTACATATCACATTGATAAACGTAAATGGAAATATATTTTCCTTTTGTTAACACTAGAGTTATCTAAGATTTAGTTAAAGTAAAATATAACGTTCTAATTTGATTCGTCAAATTGCTTCATTAATCACTAAATCTTATCAATGTCACATTATATTTCATTGGGCAGTATCCCACACAAGCGTCACACACAATTTCGCAAACCCGATGGTAGTCTATATTCCGAACAGTTATTTTCTACCGAAGGCTTTAGCAATGATTACTCATTACTGTACCATTGCCATCCTCCAACACAAATCACCAAAACAGACGAACCAATAAACATCGCTCCACAAATCGCAGAAGAAAAGATGCTAAAGCATCGCAGCTTCGAAGGCTTTAACATTAAACCCGTTGATGACTACCTGGAGAGCAGGAAGCCTATTTTAGTGAATAATGATTGTCATATTGTTTTAGCAGCCCCACAAAAAAGTCTCACAGATTATTTCTATAAAAATGCCGATGCGGATGAGATGATTTTTATTCACGAAGGCACGGGCAAACTGCTTACACAATATGGTGAATTAGTGTTTGGCAATGGAGACTATTTAATTATACCTAGAGGAACCATATATCAAATTCACTTTGATGATGATAAAAACAGGCTATTTATAGTAGAAAGTTTCAGTCCCTTCAGATTTCCAAAAAGATACCTAAGTAATAACGGCCAGCTATTAGAACATGCTCCTTTTTGTGAACGCGATATTCGTACGCCCCAGAATTTACAAACTATCGACGCTGAAGGTGATTTTGTTATTAAAACAAAAAAGAAGTCAGTTTTGTACGGATTGCATTATGCACATCATCCATTTGATGTTGTGGGTTGGGACGGCTATTGTTATCCCTATGCATTAAGTATCCACGATTTTGAACCAATCACAGGAAGAGTACACCAGCCACCACCAGTTCATCAAACTTTTGATGCTCACAATTTTGTGGTATGCAGTTTTTGTCCTAGGCTTTACGACTATCATCCTGATGCAATTCCAGCTCCTTACAATCACAGTAATATTGATAGTGATGAACTGTTGTATTATGTTGACGGTGATTTTATGAGTCGAAAAAATGTAACACGAGGAATGATGACATTGCACCCTGCAGGTATTCCACATGGCCCACACCCAGGTGCTGTAGAGAAAAGTATTGGTAAAAAAGAAACACAAGAACTGGCTGTTATGGTAGACACTTTTTATCCTTTAATGCTCACCGTAGATGCTTTAAGTATAGAAAATAGTGGCTATGTTATGAGCTGGGCAGAGTAACGTGAAGCTCTTATTCTAACTAACGATTGTTAACTAAATACTCAGTAATTTTCTATTCATTGTATAATATGGCAACCTATATTTGCCACTCAATAAAAAACAAAAATAACTATGCGTTCTATTGCATTTAGAGAAGCCCTTCGTGAAGCTATGAGTGAAGAAATGAGAAGAGATGAAAGGGTGTTTTTAATGGGAGAAGAAGTTGCCGAATATAATGGTGCATACAAAGTTAGTCAGGGCATGCTGGCTGAATTTGGTGCTAAAAGAGTAATTGATACGCCAATATCTGAACTAGGATTTACAGCTGTAGCAGTTGGAGCAGCACAAAATGGTCTGCGTCCGATTGTTGAATTTATGACCTGGAACTTTGCTGTATTGCCAATGGATCAAATATTGAACACGGCAAGTAAAATGCTAGCAATGAGTGGGGGTCAAATAAGTTGCCCAATCGTTTTTAGAGGAGGTAATGGAAGTGCTGGTCAGCTTGGAGCTCAACACAGTACAGCATTTGAAAGTTATTATGCTAATATTCCAGGATTAAAAGTTATTTCACCATCAAATGGATACGATGCTAAAGGTCTTTTAAAACAAGCTATTCGTTACGAAGAAGATCCGGTTTTGTTGATGGAAAGCGAATTAATGTATGGAGATAAATGTGATGTTCCCGAAGAAGAATATTATATAGAAATTGGAAAAGCAGATGTTAAAAGAGCTGGCAGAGATGTTACAATTGTTTCTTATAATAAAATGATGAAGATTGCTTTAGGTGCTGCAGAAGAATTAGAAAAAGAAGGCATTAGTGCCGAGGTGGTAGATTTAAGAACCATTCGACCACTCGATTGGAGAACCATCTTAGAAAGTGTTAAGAAAACAAACAGACTTGTAATTGTTGAAGAACAATGGCCATTTGCAAGTGTAAGTAGTGAAATTACTTATAGAATTCAAAAAGAAGGCTTCGATTATTTAGATGCTCCAATAAGAAGAATTACAAGTGCCGATGCTCCTATGCATTATGCACCAAATCTTGCAGCACTCGCAATTCCCGATGTTGAAAGAACCGTTAAAATTGTGAAAGATGTAATGTATTCAAAGAAATAAGTACAGATAACTAAAAAGGCTTTCTTAAAATGAAAGCCTTTTTAATTTAACTTTTCTAATCAATTATAAATTTAAATTTGCAGAAAATTTTGGGTAAAACAATAGTATATATAAAACAGTTCGTTATTCTATTCTTTCTCTGTGTAACAATACACAGTTTTACTTTTTCGCAAAAAAAAGATTCAACAAAAGTTTTAATAAATTCAGATTCTGCCTTTTCCGTTAAACCCAAACATAACCCCAAACTTGCCACTAAACGCTCACTCATTTTACCCGGTTGGGGGCAGGCTTATAATAGAGAATATTGGAAAATTCCACTTGTGTATGGTGCATTATCAATTCCTACAATAACATTTATATACAACAACAACGTTTATAAAGAAGCCAAATATGCTTATGAAGCTAGATTTAAAGCCGCACAAACCGGAGCTACTCATGCTGATAGTGCTGCTTACTTATCGCTAGAATACAAATACCAACGAGCTGATATGAATGCCATACAATCGTTACGCAATGCAGCTAGAAGAGATAGAGATTATTCAGTATTATGGTTTTTAATAGTATGGGGATTAAACGTTGCAGATGCTACAGTTTTTGGACATTTAAAGGATTTCGATGTAAGTAATAATCTCGCGATAAACATTCGACCACATTTTAACTCATCAACCTTTATTCCAGGCGTAAATCTATCCCTAAAAATAAAACAAAGAAAGAAAACACTTATCGAAATAAGGTAAATGATTCTTTCTTTTATTTATATAAAT
>CANGOT010000093.1 GCA_947455425.1 Chitinophagaceae bacterium
CAATATGTTAGTGTCAGAATAACCAATGCTGGTAATAATCGCATTACAAATATTCCTTTAACAGCTATTATTAAAAATGGTGCAACAACTATTGCAACCATCACAGAAAATTTTAAAGATACTTTAGCAAATGGTGCAAGTGTTGTTTATACTTTTCAAACGCCATTTATAAGTATGGCAACAAACACATACAACATTACTGTAACTGCAAGTGTAGCATCAGATCAAAATCCTGGCAATAATTTTAAGTCAACAGATATTGTAATTGCAAATGCATCATCATCTGCAAGTCCAAGTGCTAGTATTTGTGGAAATACAGCAACCTTAAGAGCTTTTAATACGAATAATAATCAAAACTATTATTGGTATAATGCAGCTAATGCAACAAACCCTATTGCAGCAGGAATAAATACCACCACTTCTACTATTGCGAATACATACTATATTGGCTCGGGTGTTTCTACAAATATTGGAGCAAGTTCAAAAGCTGTTTTTACTGATGGAGATTATCAGGCAAAAGGTGGCAATTATTTTAAATATACTTCAACAGTTCCTGTGTTATTAGAGAATGCAAAAATCTATACGGCATACCCTGGAAAAGTAACCATTACTGTTGCAGATATTAAAAAAACTAATTTAGATGGCAGCTACACTTATAATACTTTAATGACTACCACCATTGATGTTACAGCATCTCGACCAACACAAAAACGAGGCGATATTGCAGGAAACGATGTTTCTGATACAGGATTCGTTTATAATATCAATTTACTATTACCAGCAGGTAAACACGCCCTTATTGTAACAACAGATAGTGTTGCCAATATTTTTAGAAATAAAAATATTGCTACCAACCCTTATCCATTCAGCATTCCAAATGTTTTTGCCATTACTAGCAATAATGCAACAGATTCAACAAAATATTATTACTACTTGTATAAAATGAGTATTAGAACGCTTGATTGCACTAGTGATAGAGTAGCTGCTGTGCCAATTGTTGCAACGCCGCCAACCATTACACAGGTTGCCGATTCTTTGGTGTGCAATGCAAGCATTAGCTATCAATGGCAAAAAGATGGTGTAGATATTTTAGGCGAAACCAACCAAACATATAAGCCAACAGTCAGTGGAAATTATAGCTGTAGTGCTACTGATGGTTCAAGTTGCCAACAAACCAGCAACATTATTCATTTTATTAATCCAAACGATATTACTGAAAGAGAACTTAAGATTTATCCCAACCCTTGCAGCAGCTATATTTATATTGACTTTGCAACAAAAGAAATTGGCAATATGCAAGTATCGGTTGTTGATGTGGTGGGCAAGCAATATGTAAATAATGCTTATGCTGCAATTACTGGTAATATCAATAAAAAAATAAATACCATCAATCTATCATCGGGTGTTTATATTGTTACAATAATCCATGGCGAAAAAACCATTAGAAAGAAATTTATTGTGGTGAGATAGGGTTTCTTGTGATTGCCTTAAAAGTGCCCAATCGTATAAAGATTATTGTTGTAACTCGGACGATATTATTTTTTTAAGGCTAAACGTATCAATGGGATTGATTGACTAAACCTATTTTACTTAATTATGCAATTTTTGCAGTCGCTTGATAGTGCAAATGGGTTTATTTCATCATATCAACATATAAGTAATGCATCAAACAATCAGCTTTTATACAATATTCTGCTAGGAATTGCACCAAAGCTTCCACTTTGCCCTAATTGCTTGAAGGGAATTGCACCAAAGCTTCCACTTTGCCTCAATTGCTTGAAGGGAATTGCACCAAAGCTTCCACTTTGCCTCAAGTGCTTGGAGGGAATTGCACCAAAGTGATCACTTATACCCAATATCCCATCCTGATTATCAATACAACTCTCTACGAGGTTTACCGAATATTGCTAATTATTTGAAGAATACTAGAACTTTTAAAAAAATAACTTAAGAAATACCCAACCTTTTGCTTTTCAATTGCGTAGTAGCTAATGGAAGAACGCTATAAAGGTTTAAAACCTTTATAGCGTTTAAACAAAACCAAACCCATAATTCATTACTTTTAAACAACTATTATGAAAAAAATTATTGCCATTTTACTAATTTGCTTTGTTGCAAATACTGCTATTAAAGCACAGTATGTAAATATACCAGACACAAATTTTGGTAGCTTTTTACTTGCCAAATACCCAAGCTGTTTATATAAAGATGCCAGTAATTTATATTGGATGGATACTACTTGCAGTGGGGTGGTGAATGCAGATAGCATAGTTTACATTGGATGGCCTCTTACCAGTATCCAAAAAATACAGAATCTGCAAGGTGTTCAGTATTTTACTAATTTAAAATATTTGGATGTAACCAAAAACCTATTATCTAGTATTCCAACTTTGCCAAAAAACCTGCAATATTTAAATACTAGTTTTAATTCAAACGTGGTTAGCTTGCCAACATTACCTAATACACTTACTTGGCTAAGTTGCTATCAAAACGCCTTAACCAGCTTGCCACAATTGCCTAATAATTTACAAACTTTAGATGTTTTGGGTAATAACCTTTCGGCATTACCAACATTGCCTAACTCGTTACTGTATTTACGAACATACGGCAATCCTTTGTTAAACTGTCTTCCATTACTTCCACCAAATTTAGTCAGCTTATATACCGATGTGCTTTGTATTCCTAATAAACCTGCAACCTTAGTAGCAAGTCCAGGAGGTTCTGCATTGCCACCCATTTGCAACGCCACCAACAACCCAAAGAATTGCCCTATACTTAGCAATCCCTATGTAAACATACCAGACACAAATTTTGGTAGCTTTTTACTTGCCAAATACCCAAGTTGTTTATATAAAGATGCCAGTAATTTATATTGGATGGATACTACTTGCAGTGGGGTGGTAAATGCAGATAGTATTTTGTACAACGGCTTTCCACTTGCCGATAGCCAAAAAATACAGAATCTACAAGGTGTGCAATATTTTAGTAATCTAAAATATTTGGATGTAACCAAAAACCTATTATCTAGTATTCCAACTTTGCCAAAAACCCTGCAATATTTAAATACTAATTTCAACTCTAATATAGTGAGTTTACCAGTATTGCCTAATGCACTTATTTCACTAAACTGCTATCAAAACGCTTTAACCAGCCTTCCACAATTACCCAATAATTTACAATCTATAGATGTTTTAGGAAATAATCTTTCGGCATTACCAACATTGCCTAACTCATTAAAGTATTTACGAACATACGGCAATCCTTTATTAACCTGTCTTCCATTACTTCCATCAAACATAACCGACTTATATACCGATGTACCTTGCATTCCAAATAAGCCAGCTACATTAGTAAACGCTGGTAATACTGCACCACCACCGGTTTGTAACGCCACCAACAACCCCAACAATTGCACTGTATATCCAGCAAATTATGTAAACATACCAGACTCTTCTTTTGGTAAATTTTTACTTGCTAAATACCCAAGCTGTTTATATAAAGACAATGCGAATAAATATTGGATGGATACTACTTGTAGTGGGGTGGTGAGTGCTACATTCCTTGATTGTTCTTCTGTTAGCCAAATAAATTCAATACAAGGGGTTCAATACTTTAAACATCTTAATACTTTATATTGTCACTATACAAGTATTGATAGTTTACCTCAATTGCCTAATACGCTTCAATATTTATCGTGCCGAAATACTAATATTAAACACGTTAAAAATTTACCTTCTAGCTTGTTGGTATTAAATGTAAATTACACATTCTTGCAAACAATTTCAGGACCACTTCCTCCAGCATTAAATACTTTAGTTATGGGAGACAACAATGTGTCAGTTTTACCGGATTTGCCAAAATCATTAACATTATTAAGCTGTAGAAATAACCCATTAACTTGTTTGCCAAAGCTACCCAATTCACTTACTTCACTGGTATTGGGCTGGACACAGATAACTTGCTTACCCAATCAGCCACAAAACTGTGTTGTAACAGATGGCTTTACAAATGCTGTTATGTATGTTCCTGTTTGCAACCCAACCAATAATGCCAATCAATGCCATATTTATCCAAATGTAAGTGGCAAAGTATTTACCGATAATAATAGCAATAATGCAAAAGATGCTAATGAGTTTTATAGACCTTTTGTAAAATTTAGTTTAGATGGTGGGCAACAATACACTTACAGTAATTTAACAGGTAGCTATGCCATTAGTATAGATAGCTTTGGTAGTTATACCTTAAAAGTTACACCACCTCCTTATTTTAAAGCAGTGCCCGATAGCATAAACATTAGTTTTACTGCTGGCAGCACTTCGTTAATATTGCCAGACATTGCATTGCAACCTATTGCAGCAATAGATAGTTTTGGTATTAAAATAACAAAATTGAATAGACCACGCCCGGGCTTTGGCCTTGCTTATAATATTAGTTATGCCAATATGGGTACTGTAAGTTCGGTGAACGATAATATTATTCCTATCAACTACGACACCAGTAAACTACATTTTGATAGTGCAACTGTTGTTACTACAACCAGTGGTATTTACAATGCACCACTGGAGGTAAATGCAGGTAAATTGGTTGCGGGACAAGGGGGTAGTTTTAATATTTACTTTACCGTTAAACCAACAGTTGCAATAGGAGATACCATTAGAACAGTAGCCGATCTTATTTATTCTTCTACCAAAATCTACGATGTAGATAGTGCCATTGTAGTGGGCAGTTTTGACCCTAACGATAAACAGGCAACACCCACATTAACGCCTCAACAAGTTAGCAATGGAGAGTATATAGATTATGTGATTCGTTTTCAAAACACAGGCAATGCCAATGCTACAAATATTGTAATTTCGGATACATTGAGTAATTTGCTACAGTTTAGTAATATACAAATTGTGTCCAGTAGTCACAACAGCAATATCAGCTATAGTGTGGGCAATGGGGTTATTTATTTTCAGTTCCTAAATATTAATTTGCCTTATGCATCTGCCAACGAACCATTAAGCCAGGGCTTTGTAAGGTTTAGGGTAAAAGCATTGCCAACATTGGCTATAGGAGCAATAGTACCCAACACAGCCAGTATTTATTTTGATTACAACACACCTATTGTTACCAATACTGCCACTACGCAGGTTAAAGCTACCATTGTTCCGGTAAGAATAATATCATATGCAATTGCAGCCAATAATAACCGAGAAATAAGAAACGATTGGAGGGTTGGTGCCGAAGTAAATACCTCGCATTATATTATTCAAAGATCTATGGATGGTAAAGACTTTTTAAGTGTGGGAGAAGTTGCAGCACGAGGATTAAATAGTTATTCATTTACAGATAAAGTGTCAAATGATATACTACAAAATACTGTTTACTATCGCCTGAAAATATTTGATAAGGATGGAATGTTTACATATAGTGATGTAAAACAAATAACCAGAAACGAGAAACAAGAAACAATTTCTATGTATCCAAACCCAGCCAGAGACTTTGTAAACATTGACTGTAGTGATGCAAGCAACTTATTAATTATGGATGCTTTAGGTAAAACAATTATACAATACAACAATATAACAAAACATCAAACAATAAACACCAAACAGTTTACCAAAGGCGTTTATATGGTTAAATTAATAATGAATAATGGAGCGATAAGAACAAGTAAACTAATCATCGAATAAGTAAACAAGTATTAACTTTCCGAAAGTTTGAAGCTTTCGGAAAGTTATTTTAACAAACAAAAAATTATGAAAAAGTATTTAATAATAATGTTGCTGTTCTTCGTTGCTTCTTGCAAAAAAGAAACAACAAGCACTAACACCATCGACAATTTATTTACAGAAACAAAAGATAATGTGCAACGCAACGAACCTGTATTATTATCATTTGGCAACAATACTACTGCACAAACCATTGTGTGGAAAGCACTACCAAATACTGGTGTAAGCATAAACCAAGTGGCAGATTATGCTACTGTAAGTTTTGCTAATGCAGGACAGTATACTGTTACCGCTTTAAATGGTAATAAGCAAGCAACCTATATTGTAAATGTTATTAATACTTTATATGATGATATTGGCAGTAAATTTAGATTAACTGCCTCCAAAATATTAAACGTGCAAATTAACCAGGATGTGGATTTTACGGTTCATCACCCAGCAAAAAGCATTAACTGGAGCGATTGGACTATTGCTGGCACAGGCTCTACTGTAAAAGGATATTCAGCAAACAATAATACGGTTACAATTAGCTTTCAAACAGCAGGAGAAAAATATGTAACCATTACCGATGGCACAAACACAGAAACAAGAACTATTTGGGTGACCGATGTGCCTGCAACAGACAAAACAAATGTACCCTTTATTTTCAGCGATGCATTAACCATTGTTCCTACTTTATCTACCGACAAAAAAACGCTGTACTTTACTACAGCAACTGGCTATAATTATCAATGTAATACAGACAAAATTATTAGTGCAGCAGATGCCACAAACAATAATTATAAACTAAGTTATGGTGGTGTAACAATGGCATCCACACCTTGTTTAACAATTACCCAAGCCAGCTGTATTAATAGTTTTACCAATATGCCATTAGGGGACGCTCCTTTTTCTATTAACTATGAAAATAAAACTTTTACAGGTTCGATTAACAGAAGTGCAACAGATGTGTATACCATCACTTTTTCAAATAATTATTTGATTAATATTACCCAAAAAGTGCTGTAAAGATTATAGAAGAAAGATGTAGCAAAATAATTAACAAAAACTAACAATTATTTTTTGATTGATGAATTAAACATATTGCTAAAAGGTTGTATTCAATACGACAGACTGAGTCAGGAGAAATTGTACCGGCAATTATACCCTACTCTTTTTAGATTGTGTTGCAACTTTTTTGATGATGAACACGATATTCTTACAGCCTTAAACAATGGTATGCTTCAGGTGTTTAATAATATTGAAAAATATGATGCAAAAAAAGGCGACTTAAAAGGGTGGATTTATACAGTGGTTCGCAATGCAGCCATTAATTTGGTAAGAACAAAAAATGCTACCCCTGTAACACAGCAACTTTCGGCTGATTTGCAAGTAGAAACCAGTATGAACCTTTTAAAAGAAGTAGCACATGAAAAGGTTTTAATGTATTTAAAAACACTGAACACAACAACCCGTGCTGTATTTAATTTATTTTATTTAGAAGGATATTTAATAAAAGAAATTGCCATTGGTTTAGATATGAAAGAAGGTACCGTAAAATGGCACTTAAATGATGGAAGAAATAAGCTAAGACTATTTATTAAAAGCAATTCAAACCATATAGAATATGCAAGATAATATGAACGATATAAATGAAAATGGAATGCCGCCATTTATATCTTTTGATAAAGCATGGGCAGGATTAAAACCAGAGCTTGATGCCGAGGCAAAGCGTAGAGAAAAACGCAAAAAAAGATTTATCATTTTTTGGATCAGTCTTATTGCAATTGGATTGGGTGGTGGTTTTGTGCTATATAATAATGGCAATAAAACAACCAACAATGTAGAACAAAATATTGCAAAAAGAGAAAAATTATCAGATGCTGCCATTGAAAACAACAAGCATCAATTAACAACAATAAAACAAGGGAACCCTACAAAAAATGATGTTTCGGAAAACAGCTTTATCAAACCAGAAATACTAAAACGGGAACAAAACAGCCATGTAAACAAGCAGGTAGAAAATATTGATACACGAAAAACAGAAAGCAAAAAACAATTTGTTTCCAGAAAGGCAAATCCATTTGAAAGTATTAAAAGCTATACCAATATTAATCAGTATAAAAAAGATAATAATCTTACTGCAACAATAAGTATTGCAACAAAACATCCAGCAATCAATAACAACACTAGCAATGAATCTATTGCCTCAAATGCAACAAATACTATAGACTCGACACTAAGAACAAAAGATTCAGTTGCTACTAAAGTTGCTATTACCAGCAATGAGAATAAATTAAAAAAGGCAAGTAATCAACTTAAAAAAACAAACAATATTCACTATGGGTTACAATGGAACGTTCCTGTTCAGGATGGAGTAAATTCACTTGATATTAATGCTTCAAAACAGCCAGCAACCTTATTTATTCCTCAGGTTTGGGTGAGCAAGAATATTGGCAAGAAAAGTAGTTTGTTGTTGAGCTTTAACCCAAATTCCCAATATTATTTTAACAATAAAGCCGTTGTTGATAATAGTAAATTTGATATCATCATTCACCAGGGTTCGCAAGCGGGAATTAAGCCAGAAACAATAGTGTACACAGAAACTACTGCATTTAATAAACTCATTTCTATTGAAGCAGCATTGATGTATCAATACCAACTTTCGTCTAAAATTAAAATTGGATTAGGCATTAGCAGCAACTGGATTCAAGGTGCTTTATTACAAAACAAAGTTATCAGAAACTTTAAGCAGGTTACCAGAGACAG
>CANGOT010000094.1 GCA_947455425.1 Chitinophagaceae bacterium
AGCAACTTAAAATTTCTTCTGAAACAATTTGGGTGTATGCACCACTTGCTCATCGCATGGGATTGTATAAAATAAAATCCGAAATGGAAGATCTTGCAATGAAGTATCTGGAGCCGGATGTGTACAAAGACATTGCAAAAAAACTAGCTGAAACTAAAAAAGATAGAACAAAATACATCAACGAATTTATCAAGCCTTTAAAAGAAAAGCTAGATGCTGCAGGCATTCCATTTGATATTTATGGTCGCCCCAAAAGCATCCATTCAATCTGGAATAAAATAAAAAAACAAGGAGTAACTTTTGAACAGGTGTATGATTTGTTTGCCATTAGAATTATCTTAAACTCAAAACCTGAAAACGAAAAAGCCGATTGCTGGAAGGTTTACAGCATTATTGCAGATGCCTACAATCCAAGACCAGAAAGACTTAGGGACTGGCTAAGTAATCCTAAAAGTAATGGCTACGAAGCATTACATACAACTGTAATGGGCCCTCAGGGTAAGTGGGTGGAAGTGCAAATAAGAACAGCCAGAATGAATGAGATTGCTGAAAAGGGATTGGCAGCTCACTATAAATATAAAGAGGGAAGTACAAGCTCTAGTGAGGATAGATTTGATCAATGGTTTTCGCAAATCAGAGAAGTAATCAATAGCCAGGACACAGATAGTGTCGATTTTTTGCAAGACTTTAAAACATCATTTTTAGCCGAAGAAATTTATGTTTATACACCTAAAGGAGAAGTGAAAATGTTGCCAAAAGGGAGCTCTGCTTTAGACTTTGCTTTCTCTATTCATAGTGCTGTTGGTAGTAAGTGTATTGGTGCAAAAGTGCATCATAAATTAGTGCCCATCAGCCACAAACTTCGAAGTGGCGATCAAATTGAAATTATTACCAGCAATAAGCAAAAACCCAATGAAGATTGGTTACAATTTGTTGTAACAGCTAAAGCTAAAGCTAAAATAAAAGATGCTTTAAAAGAAGAAAAAAGAAAGATTGCTGAAGACGGTAAATATATTTTGCAAAGAAAAATTGAGGGATTAGGTGCTGCATACACACCTGGTAATATTGATGAGGTTGCCTCGTTTTATAAATTATCTTCTCACCTTGATTTACTTTATAAGATTGCTGTTAAAAATATCGATCTAAAAGAGCTAAAAGACTTTGTTGTTATAGGTAACAGACTTGAGCAACCGAAACAAATTGTTGTTGAAAAAGTAGAAACTGTTTTTGATCCTAATCAGGCAAAACCTTTAACTAAAAAAGATACAGAGTTAATTATTTTTGGTGAAAGCAGCGATCAAATTCAATACGAATTGGCTAAGTGTTGCAAACCAATCCCTGGAGATAATGTTTTTGGATTTGTGAGCACAGGAAAAGGAATGGTAATACATAGAACGAATTGTCCTAATGCTCCACAATTAATGGCGAATTATGGTCATAGAATTGTAAGAACCAAGTGGGCTAAAAACAAAGAAATTTCTTTCTTAACCGGTCTCAAAATTATTGGAATGGATGACGTGGGTGTTATTAATAAAATAACAACGATCATTAGTGGTGATATGAGAATTAATATTGCAGGATTAAGTATTGAAAGCGATTCTGGCTTGTTTGAAGGATTAATTAAAGTATTTGTGCATGATAAAGAAGAGCTGGAAGAGTTGGTTTTACGACTTAAAAACCTCAATGGAATTCAAAGTGTTGATAGATTTGATACAGAGGAATAAAACTATTGCAAAGCCTGGTCCACCAGTCGTTTCAATTCTTTATTTTTTTCATTACGACCCTTGCTTTTTAAATTGAAAGTAAAAAGTATCGAACAATATTTTTTTTCATTATCAACCCAGGGAAAAGTGCCAAATAAACCAGGGCTTGTAACTGCATTAGAGCGGTTATTTCCAGTAGCATCGTCCATTACCCATTCCCCAAAACCATAGCCCCAATTACCAGCCTCTGCTGGCGAGTAGACAATATTTGCATCTGTAGCAACGCGATTCTTTTGCATTTCAATAATTGAATTTTTACTGATGATTTGTTTGTGATTAAAGATTCCTTCGCTTAGAATCATTTGCAAAAAGTTCATAAAATCATTTGGGGTACTATAAGCTCCACCTGCTGCAAGTGGTACTTTCTCATTTCCAAAATCAGTATTTTTCATTTGCATTGGCTTTGCAATTCTTTCTTGAAAAAGAGTTTCAAAATTTTTGTTGCTTATCTCTTCTAAAATAGCTGCAATAATTTGTAATCCTGCATTTCCATAATGAAATGTTTTGCCAGATTCTCCTTCTATTGGTATGTTTGCAATACTGTCTATGGCTTCATTCATACTATTCCAGCCATTATCTTTTTTGTTTTTTAACTTATCCAATTTTTCTTTTGAGCTCAATTTCTTTTGTGGTTCTTCTCCAATATCATCATTACTACCATTCATACTTGCAGCAACTCCAATTTGTTTAATGCCTGTTAAGTGGCTAAGACATTGCCATACTTTTATTTTGCCCTTATTATGTATTGTCATTACGGGTAAAAATTTGCCAATACTATCTTCCAGATTAAGTTTGCCCTCATCAACAAAAGTCATCGCTAAAGCTGCTGTTAACCATTTACTACAACTTGCAATTCTTTGTTTTGAATCAACTGTAAAATCACTTAAATCAATATCATTTCCTGTTTTTCTTTCTACCCATTTTGCACCAATTTTCTGTTTCCTGCTTATCTTATTTTTTGTTTGTTGATACACCACCTTTCCATCTTTATAAACAATAATTACTGCACGACCACCCAGATCTTTAATATTAGCATTTAACCATTGGTCTACTTTGGTAAAGTTTTGAGAGAAAGAAAACTGAAATAATAACAGCCCTACAAAACATAATCGGAAATGACGACAGTAGAATTTGCTTTTATATGCCATAGTTGGTTATTTTTTTTTATGGATTATAGTTTGAGCGGTTAGTTTAACAAAAATAAAAATATGAATTTAAACAATTATACAATCAAAGCTCAGGAAATTATTCAAGCTGCACAACAGCAGGCTTTCAATAATAATAATATTAATATTGAAACGAATCATTTGTTAAAAGTGTTGCTGGCGGATGCTGATAGTGCTGTGCAATATTTACTAAAGAAAAACAATGTGAATACTGCTTTTGTTGAAAGCAAAGTTGATGAAAGTATCATACGTTTACCCAAGCAAACAATTGGCGAAGCTGCACAAAATATTGGACGGGATTTAAACACCGCATTCTTAAAAGCAAATGCTTCTTTAAAACAGTTTGGTGATGAATTTATAAGTGTTGAACATTTGATGATGGGCTTGTTGCAAGTGAATGATGATACTGCTAAAATTTTGAAAGATGCAGGACTAACAGAAAAGGGTTTAGTAGCTGCGATTAAAGATTTACGCAAAGGTTCAACTGTTAATTCTCAAACACAAAACAACCAGTTTGAAGCATTGAAAAAATATGCTATAAACCTAAATGAGTCAGCTGCTTCTGGTAAACTAGACCCTGTTATTGGAAGAGATGAAGAAATAAGAAGAACACTGCATATCTTAAGCAGAAGAAGTAAAAACAATCCTATACTAGTTGGTGAACCAGGCGTTGGTAAAACTGCGATAGCAGAGGGTTTGGCCATGAGAATTGTTAATGGCGATGTTCCAGAAAATTTGAAATCAAAAATTTTGTATAGCCTCGATATGGGTCAGTTAATTGCTGGTGCAAAATATAAAGGTGAGTTTGAAGAAAGATTGAAAGCTGTTGTAAAAGAAGTGGCCGATAGTGATGGTGAGATAGTATTATTTATTGATGAAATACACACTTTAATTGGTGCAGGTGGTGGTGAAGGTGCTATGGATGCAGCGAATATTTTAAAACCTGCTTTGGCTCGTGGTGAGCTGAGAGCTATTGGTGCTACCACATTAAATGAGTATCAAAAATATTTTGAAAAAGATAAAGCTCTTGAACGACGTTTTCAAAAAGTAATGGTAGATGAACCTAGTGCAGAAGATGCGATTTCTATTTTGCGTGGATTGAAAGACAGATATGAAACACATCATCATGTACGTATTAAAGATGAAGCAATCATAGCTGCAGTTGAACTTTCTCAACGATATATTACCGATAGATTTTTACCAGATAAAGCCATTGATTTAATCGATGAAAGTGCTGCAAAACTTAGGCTCGAGATGAATTCTATGCCTGAAGATTTGGATGAGCTGGAAAGAAAAATCCGCCAACTTGAAATAGAAAGAGAAGCGATTAAACGTGAAAATGATGAACCAAAGTTGAAAGACTTGAATACAGAAATAGCAACATTATCTGTACAACGTGATACGTTTAAAGCTAAATGGAAAACCGAAAAGGAACTTGTTGATAAAGTTCAAAACGCCAAATCAACTATAGAAAATTTAAAGCATGAAGCAGAACTGGCAGAACGTAATGGCGACTTTGGTAAGGTGGCTGAAATTCGCTATGGCAAAATAAAAGAGCAGGAAAAATTGATAGAATCCTTAAGTACTGAACTGGATGCAACATCTGAAAAAAGACTGATGAAAGAAGAAGTGGATGCAGAAGATATTGCTGAAACAATTGCAAGAATGACGCATATTCCTGTATCTAAAATGCTTCAAAGCGAAAGAGAGAAGTTATTGAATCTGGAAGATGAATTGCACAAAAAAGTAATTGGTCAGCAAGAAGCGATTGTTGCAGTTGCTGATGCCATTAGAAGAAGTAGGGCAGGTTTACAAGACCCTAAAAAGCCAATCGGTAGCTTCATATTTTTAGGTACTACTGGTGTTGGTAAAACTGAGTTAGCAAAAGCATTAGCCGCTTATTTATTTGATGATGAAACGATGCTTACAAGAATTGATATGAGCGAATATCAAGAGAAACATACAGTAAGCAGATTAGTAGGAGCTCCTCCAGGATATGTGGGTTATGATGAAGGGGGTCAATTGACAGAAGCTGTTCGTAGAAAGCCTTACAGCGTGGTATTGCTTGATGAAATTGAAAAAGCTCATCCCGATGTTTGGAATATTTTATTGCAAGTGTTAGATGATGGAAGATTGACTGATAACAAAGGCCGAACTGTGAATTTTAAAAATACTATCATTATTATGACAAGTAATATTGGTAGCCATATCATTCAGGAAAAATTCGAAAATGTAAATGAAAATAACATTGATGAAATTTCAAATCAAGCAGAAAAAGAAGTAATGATTTTGTTAAGAGAAACTGTAAGACCAGAATTTTTAAACAGGGTTGATGAAATCATAATGTTCCATCCATTGCTTAAAAAAGAAATGAAAGGCATTATCACTATTCAATTAAACGAATTAAAAAATCGTGTTGCTGAAGGAGGAATTCAATTACAGTTTACAGATTATTTAATTGATTATTTATTGCAAAATGGCTATGACCCAACTTTTGGTGCAAGACCTTTGAAACGCTTGATACAAAAGGCTGTGGTGAATGAGCTAAGTAAAAAAATATTGCAAGGCAATATTGATAAAACTAAACCTATTTTGGCAGATGTGTTTGATGGAACTGTGGTGTTTAGAGAAGGATAGTTGTAAGAAATAAAAGTTAAATTAAAAAGGCATTAAGTTTTAAAACTCAATGCCTTTTTAATTTAATCTGTAAGATGAATCTACTTATTGCAAAGAAATCCTTATTTGAAAACCAGCTCGAGTACTGGTTGTTGGTGCCGACGTTGAAATATATGGCACTACTCTTCTTTGATCGAAAAATAATTTTACATTGATTCTATTGTTTACTACATAATCTATAGCAGGCTGAATTGTAATTACTTTCTGTCCACCAGTTCCATAAGCATTTGGTTGATCAAGTCGGCTATTACTTGTTTGCTCATCACGCATACTTAAGTCGAGTTTAAAACTCATATCATTTGCTGGCTTACCTTGCTTTGTTATCAGCTTCGTTAAAAACTTAGGAAGCTTAGCACCTTTTTGTCTATAGCTACCACCAATTGTCCATTCAGTAGCTCTTGTTTCACTTAATTGATAATCTACTAAACTTAAACTTAATATTCTACTTTTCTTATACTCGAACTTCAGATTTAATTGGCTCGTAGTTGTTACATCAATTCCAAACAATGGCTGAAACTGTTCACGAATTGTTAAGTTAGGAACAAGGAAGAAAGGCACATAGTTACCCGTATCATTGGTTCTAAATTTAGGAGCACCATAATGATAAGGATCGGCAAACTCTAAAGCACTGTTATAACTATTCATGCTCAGTGTTCCACTGTATTGATGACTGATATGAATCGATGAGAATATTTTGGCTAGTGCAGGCAATTTACTTAGCCCTGTGTAAGTCAATCTCCAATTGGGTTTTGGCAAAATGCCACTAAAAGGATTGGTTTTTACATCACTATTATTTTGCTTAATCAACGCAACTTTGTTAGGGTCTTGTTTTGTATATGCAGCTATAAATGCAGGGATCAAAACATCCTGACTTTGTTTGTCGTAACCATCGGCAAAACCATTTCTAATAATACCCGTTGAATATGGATTTGCAGCACCTAATCTTTGAGAGATAATAGACCTATTCGCTTCAAATTGTTTAAAGGTTTCTGAAACAACATTTGGATTGGTGTTTGTAAACAAGGTATTAAATGCTACATACGAAACACTAAATCCACCTGCTGCATATGGGTTTACATGGTTCTTATAATTGTTACTGTTTTTTGTTATTGAACTAGTATCCTTAAACAATTCTGTATATTCTTTATTAAAAGATTTCTCTAAAGAAATATCAATAATAAATTCCTTGATGGGTTCTATCTGTGCAGTAATGCTTAACTTTTGTGTATAGGTTTGACGAAACAACAAATTGAAATTACTATCTACACTAAACATTCCCGCAGCAGCCTTGCTTTCAAGCCATTGAGCAGTTGGTTGTTTACCAAAAACATAATCTAGCCCAGGTTGCATACTTCTAAAGTTTTGCCCAAAATGTTGGGTGCTGTCAAGGTATCCAGGTATACGACTTGAATAGTTTTCGCTGTAATTTACCTGTACAGTTTTAAGCATTGTTAGAATTTTTCCGATTGCCCTAGGAATATCGCCAATAACCATTTGCTGGTTTTGTCTTTGTGTTCTCATAGATGCTTTTGCATCTTTTCTTTGCTTCTTCCATTTTGCTAAGGCAAGATCTTTTTTAGCACCAGTTAATCCCTTTATTACATCTTCTTTTTTAGGCAAATCTTTTAACAAATCATTAATTGGTGTAGGGCTCATTCCTTTTGGCAAAGGATTATTCAGGTTGCGTAAAAAGCGGCTTTTGTTGTAAAGCTTCGTCATATCAAACTGACCTGTCATCGTATTGTCTTGTCCGTTCTCTAAAGTATTGCCAAGCGTAGGAGCAACAAGGCTTGCACCAATCCAGCTATAGTTAGCCTTCCATGAATATCTTGCAGTAACCCAATCTGTAATTGGGAATTTAGAAAGTGGTAAAGTGTAACTTGCGGTTGAAACCTGATTGTACAAAATGGTTCTACCACCTTTAAAGAAATTATCTTTTACCGAATCTCTTTTTGCTTTGGTGTCCAGAACTCCATTTGGTTCATCTACACGAGCATTATTTACAGCATTAAAGTCTAAGTTTATGGAACGGGTTACATCCCATCTCACATTATAATATCTATCGAATGTGAATGCTTTATCATAAGTGGTATCAACGCGTTCAATTGTGTTTTTTCCAGTTAATTCTGTATTTACAATCCTTGGAATAAATCTTCCATAGTCTCTTTTAATATCTGTTCTAACACCTATAGATGTTGGTTTAGGATTGAAATTAAAATCTTTCAACAAACTAAACCATTTGCTCTTTGATTTTATTATTTTTTTAAATGGCTCTATGTATTTTGCGGGTTTTTGATAACTATATCCAAGTGCCCCACGATATTTATCTACTTTGTTTTCGGCAATGGTTGGACTTGTATTTAAGTTTTGTGTGTAAGATAAACTTAAATCAAAATTACTAATACTCCATGGCTTCACTTTTTTGGGTGGGGCCACTTTCATATTGGTAATGTTGATTGTTTTGATGGTAGTTTGATCTAAAGAAACGTTTTTCAAAGAATCTTTTTGAGCCTGTGATTTTGCTGCACTTATTTTATCTTTATACAATACATCTTTATCATAAGGATCGTATTGTGGTGTAAGAATCGTTTTACTAATACTTGCATAAACTGGTATCGATAATTTAGCAGCTTTTGGCAATAGTTTACCAACATCAATGGTTAATGCTGCATCAAATTGTTTTAAATTATCTCTCGAACGCTCTTGAATTTTTGATTCAATACCACCAAAACCCTGGGTGTGCATATTACCAGAAATACTTAATTTACCTAAATCTGCAAGTGTGATGTCTACTCTACCCAAGGCAGCATAAGAGCCTTCTTCTTTAATATTGCTA